>JALSJN010000053.1 GCA_026989335.1 Thiotrichaceae bacterium | reverse complement strand
AATGCGTACACAGGGCAAACCGATAAAGAACACACAGAGCATTTAGTATCTGGGCTTTCCGATGAAGTATTAGCAAGAATGGTTGGCTCGGTCAGACAGGTTGTTAATCAGCATTTACAACATTGGAAACAAACAGGGATTATTGATAAGAAGCGCAACCAAATAAAAATTAATAATCTGCAAGCGATTATCGATGATGCTGGCATCACAAATTCAAAAATTTAATCGATTAAAATATTAATCAAAAAGTCTTTAATGTGTCATGCAAGTGACATTTTTTATTAAAACTCAAGCTTACACTCTCTCCTATTAGTTCTAAAAATATTTAAGGAGTTAGTCATGCTACAGTTTTTACCTGTATTGTAGTGGCATAGTAAAAGTAGACACCCTTTTATAAGTGATATTATCACTTCATAACAAAACAGGTGACACAATGACAAAGAAAACCCGCCCCACATATACGCCAGAATTTAGGCTCGAAGCAGCCAAATTGGTAACTGAGCATAGCTACTCTATACGAGAAGCCAGCGATGCCATGAATGTATCTAAAGGAAGCATTGAAAGCTGGGTTGCTCGGCTACGAAAGGAATCCAAAGGCATCATCGGTAAAGGAACACCCTTAACGCCTGAACAGCGTGAAATACGCGATCTTAAAAAACAAATCAAACGCAAAGATCTGGAGAATCAAATCTTAAAAAAGGCTACGGCTCTCTTGATGTCGGACTCACTGGAAAATTTGAGATGATAAAACGACTTCAAGGGAACTTCACACTCAGCCTTATTTTTCACGTTTTTCAAGTAAATGGCAGCAGCTACTACGATTGGCACAATAGACCTAAACTACCTTCACTCAAAAAGGCAAAAGAGTTATCAGCCGTTAAAGCAATACACGCAGAAAGTAATCGTTCTGCGGGTGCACGGACAATATAAACCATAGCCTTGCAGCGTGGCTTATCCATCAGTCGCTATCGTACTGCTAAGATGATGAATGCATTGGGTTTAGCTAGTTCCCAGCCACCCAAGCATAATTACAAACCTGCTAAGCAGCCACATCTTGAAATACCCAACACGCTTGCGCGTGAGTTGATGTCAAGCAACCTAACAAAGTATGGTGCGGTGATGTTACCTATATTTGGGCGGGCAATCGTTGGGCGTATCTTGCGATTGTGATGGACTTATTTTCTCGTAAGCCGATTGGTTGGGCATTATCTTATTCACCAGATAGTGCGCTCACAGGAAAAGCCTTAAGCATGGCATTTGAAGCGAGAGGAAAGCCAAAAGGTGTGATGTATCATTCAGATCAGGGTTGTCATTATACCAGCCGATCATTCAGGCAATTATTATGGCGCTACCAAATAAGACAAAGCATGAGCCGTCGAGGTAACTGCTGGGATAATGCACCAATGGAGCGTTTCTTTAGGAGCTTAAAAACAGAATGGGTGCCGCGTTTAGGTTATCCCTCTTTAATAGATGCGAAAGGGCATATCCTTAACTATCTTACTGGGTACTATGCTTCGGTGAGGCCTCATCAGCATAATGGCGGTTTATCTCCAAATGCTAGAGAGCTAAATTATCAAATAACTTAGATTTTACTGTCCAGTTTTACTTGACCACTACAGTTGCTCCCATAGTAGTAATACTGGAGACGGCTTCAAATAATGAGTCAATAATGGGCGTGTGCAAAAACTAGATCAAACGGAATGGATGCAATGAAACTTAAAACAAACCAAACAATAACTATGATTAAAAAACCATCACGATGTTGCAACTGAGACTGCAAAGATTTAACCGGAAACAACAAAACTATACCTAAAACTAAGGTAATAACTAATGCTTCAATAAACTCGGGCATTGCCCCATCATGATAAATATAGGACACGATAATAGGAGGGATAAAAACCTCTGAAAAGAGCAAGCATATAATGCCGACGGTCTTGGTTATTTTATATAATTTCTTAAATTTCACAGCCTTACAGAAATAAAATTTTTAAGAAGAGAAGTTGTAAAGCCCCTATAAGTATTACCGACTAAAGGTTGTTGATAATACTATTTAATGATTGCATTGCAGTTTCATAGTCACTTCTAAGATTCGTATGTTCAATTTTATTTCGGATTTTGCTAATACTTGTCATTACAAGCTCAATCTCATTTTGAGTCGACTTAGCGGCATTTTCTTTCGCTTTCATTAACGTTTTATTAGCTTCTGTTAATAATTTATCAGTTTCATTTTCATTTTCATTTTTAAAGTCGCCTGTTTGTGCTGTCTTTTGTTCAAGACTTTTAAGTTGTTGAACTAAGGTATCTATTGCTTGTTGATTATTGGGTTTGGCAATTTTCCTCGCTTCTAATAAATAATTGAGTGTGTTTTCAATGTCTTTTTGTGCGCTGCCTTTATCATAACTGACCAACAAGTCGTGTTCAGCCGTACTTAAATACATCTTTGCATCCAGTAAATTTTTTAAAGCACTGTCGGTTTTTGAAGCATTCATATAACTATCGACAATCTTCTGCATTAGACTTTTAGGTGTTTCTTCAGTTTGTTTGTTGTCACTAAATGCATTGGATACAATAAAAAGTGTCAATATAATTGCGATTAAACTTTTGTTGATAAAGAACATTTTTCTTTACTCCGAATAAGCCAATATGACCAATTCTACTCCCTATTATGCCTAAACATATACTTTAGTTTTGGCTTGTATTAATTTGTTACACTTTTGATTCATTTAAAAATTGGGATAATTATCATGGCTGACTTGGGATCTTAACGCCTGTTCCCAAAGTATTATCTAAACAACTTTCAAGCTTAATTCCAGAAAATCAAGGTGTTATTGTGCAATCTGTCAGTCCAGATTCTCCCGCAAGTAAGGCAGGTATCCAAGTTTACGATATTTTATTAAACCTAAATAATCAGAAGACTCTATTCTGCCCAACAATTAGCGGGGCTTATTGCCGCTAAAACAGCAGATACGGAGGTGAGTATTGATCTCGTGAGGCATGGAGAGAGAAAAGAAATTAAGGTCGAACTTGCGGCACAAACAATGAATAATAGACCGAGTAATCCGTTTTTTGGCTTTAACCAACAACCTTTTTCTCAACCTTTAACACCGTTACCCTTCCAAAAGGTGGAGGTGGCTTAGCCCCAAAATTTTCTGGACAAAACAATGCGATGTAACAGTTTGAATCCATCAGCATCAACCAAACGGGAGATGGTAAAGTCAAAGCAACTGTATCTATAAATAACAACGGTGACAAAAAAGAGTTTACCTTTGAAGGAAAATACGATGAAGTGCGTGAGCAAATCAATGCAAGCAAAGAACTGCCTAATAATAAAAAAAATAGCTTACTCAATGCTCTCAAAAACAACCCAACGCAGATGTTACCCTAGGGTTTTATAAACTTCCCTCAAATGCCTACATTTAACTCATTCTTTAATGATCCTTTTTTTAGAAGACAACAACCTTTGTTGACTAACCCTACCCTAGCCAACAATCCTCATGGTTAAATAACAGAACAAAACTGTAAGGTTAGAAAGACTATTAGAGATCTTTACCACGAGTCGTGTGAAGATCTCTATTAATAAATCGTAAATATCAATACCCCCTCTGCAGAGGAAGTATTCAACTGCCCACCATCAGCTTTTGTCAGCTAACTGACAGATAAAACAATTAAGTACTTATAAGCTATATTCAAGCTTGAAACCAAAGTGATTAGCCTCATTATTTATCCATACAAAAAACTTCTCAGGTATACACAAAGAGGAGTTCAATCACGTTCTAAAGGAGTTACAAAATGAGAACAGACAAATTAACCAGTAAATTTCAACTGGCATTGCAAGATGCTCAATCACTTGCGCTAGGTAAAGACCATCAGTACGTTGAACCCGTTCATTTAATGATCGCCCTGCTCGATCAAGAAGGTGGCAGTGCGCGTGGGCTACTTACCCAATCAGGCATTAACGTCAATTTACTACGCTCGCAACTCGGTGAGGCGCTGGATCGAATGCCATCAGTTTCAGGTGGTGAAGCCGGCGATGTAATGATTTCTAATGACTTATCAAAGTTATTAAATGTCACCGATAAACTCGCGCAACAGCGTAACGATCAATACATCTCTTCAGAATTATTTATCCTTGCAGCGGTGGATGATAAAGGTGCTTTAGGCATTGCACTTAAAAATAATGGGGCGACGAAAGATGCCATAGAAAAAGCCATTGAAGCCATGCGTGGTGGTGCATCGGTGGATGACCCCAATGCAGAAGATAATCGCGAAGCCTTAAAAAAATACACCATTGATT
This sequence comes from Thiotrichaceae bacterium, assembly GCA_026989335.1. Lineage (GTDB taxonomy): Bacteria > Pseudomonadota > Gammaproteobacteria > Thiotrichales > Thiotrichaceae > Cocleimonas. The sequence goes on along the minus strand of JALSJN010000053.1, from coordinate 10,876 downwards.
TAACCGAACGTGCTGAGCAAGGCAAAATTGACCCAATTATTGGGCGCGATGAAGAAATCCGCCGCATGGTGCAGATTTTACAACGCCGTACTAAAAACAATCCCGTGATTATCGGTGAGCCAGGTGTAGGTAAAACAGCCTTGGTAGAAGGTTTGGCGCAGCGTATCGTCAACGGTGAGGTGCCAGACAGCGTTAAGGGCAAGCGCCTTTTATCACTTGATCTAGCGGCATTGTTGGCGGGTGCTAAATTCCGTGGTGATTTTGAGGAACGCCTCAAAGCAGTGTTAAGTGATATTTCTAAAGCAGAAGGCAATATCATTCTCTTTATTGATGAAATTCACACGATGGTAGGCGCAGGGGCATCTGAGGGTGCGATGGATGCGGGCAATATGCTCAAACCCGCCCTAGCGCGTGGTGAGTTACATTGTGTGGGCGCAACTACTTTAGACGAGTACCGCAAATACATCGAAAAAGATGCGGCGCTTGAACGTCGTTTTCAAAAGATTATTGTCGATGAGCCAACGGTTGAAGATACGGTTGCGATTTTACGTGGCTTAAAAGAAAAATACGAAGCCCATCATGGTGTTGAGATTACCGACCCTGCCATTGTTGCAGCAGCCACCCTTTCACACCGCTACATTACCGACCGACAATTGCCCGATAAAGCGATTGACCTGATTGATGAGGCAGCCTCACGAATTCGTTTAGAAATTGACTCAAAACCTGAGGCGATGGATACGCTTGAGCGTAAACTCATTCAATATAAAATTGAGCGTGAAGCCTTAAAAAAAGAAACAGATGATGCCTCAAAAAAACGCCTTGCCGAGTTACAAGAAAAAATCAATACGCTGGAAAAAGAGTTTTCTGACTTAAATGAAATTTGGAAGTCTGAAAAAGCGGCTGTACAGGGCACTGCTCATATCAAGGAAGAGCTAGATCAAGCGCGAATTGAGCTAGAAACAGCACACCGTGCAGGTGATTTACAACGCATGTCAGAGCTACAGTACGGACGAATTCCTGAACTGGAAAAACAACTTGAAGAAGCCAGTGAAGCCGATAAATCAACCGAAAACTTTCAGCTATTACGCAACAAAGTTACCGATGAAGAAATTGCTGAAATCGTCGCCATGTGGACAGGGATTCCTGTTTCTAAAATGCTTGAAGGTGAGCGTGATAAATTACTCCGTATGGAAGACGATTTACGCCAACAAGTGATTGGCCAAACCGAGGCAATTGATGCAGTATCCAATGCTATCAGGCGTTCACGCGCTGGCTTATCTGACCCTAAGCGCCCCAACGGCTCGTTCTTATTTTTAGGTCCTACTGGTGTAGGTAAAACTGAACTCAGTAAGGCTCTGGCGAACTTCCTCTTTGATACTGAAGAGGCGATGGTACGTGTTGATATGTCTGAATTTATGGAAAAGCATTCGGTCGCCCGTTTAATCGGCGCACCCCCGGGTTATGTCGGCTATGAAGAAGGCGGCTATTTAACCGAGCTGGTACGCCGCAAGCCCTACTCCGTGGTGTTATTGGATGAGGTAGAAAAAGCGCACCCTGATGTCTTCAATATTTTGCTTCAAGTCTTAGATGACGGCCGTCTAACCGATGGTCAAGGTCGTACCGTAGACTTTAGTAATACGGTGATTATTATGACATCCAACTTAGGCTCTGATGTAATTCAAAGTATGGCAGGTGGCGACTACAATGAAATGAAGAATTCGGTCATGGAAATAGTTGGCAGCCATTTTAGGCCTGAATTTATTAACCGTATTGACGATAGTGTTGTCTTCAGGCCACTCGGCAAAGAAGGGATTCGCCAAATTGCTGCTATTCAGTTAAAACAGTTAGGCAAACGCTTGGCTGACAATGATCTTAGCATTGAGTTTAGTGATGCGGCACTCGACCTAATTGGTGAAGAAGGGTTTGACTCCGTGTTTGGTGCTCGACCATTAAAACGGACGATTCAAAGCGAAATAGAAAACCCGCTTGCTCAAAAGCTACTGGCTGGTGAGTTTGCCCCTGGTGCGACGATTAAGGTTGGTCTTAAAGAGGGTAAAATAGTGTTTAACGCAACCTAAACCTAAGTTCCTAATATCAAAAAAGCCACCGTATTAACCACTGTGGCTTTTTTTGTTTCCGCTAATTTTTCGCTAATACAACTATAACAACCCGCACTCTGCAAATGAGACAACGTCATCGCCAATAATAAAGTGATCTAACACGCGTACATCAATCAACGTTAACGCTTGTTTTAATTTCTGTGTGATTTCAATATCCGATTGGCTCGGCTCAGAACTTCCGGAAGGATGATTATGCGCTAAAACAATCGCAACTGAATTATGGTGTATCGCTCTTCGCACAACTTCTCGCGGATGCACACTGGCAGAATCTACTGTGCCTCGAAACAACTCTTCATATTCAATCACACGATGTTTATTATCAAGAAACAAACAGGCAAAAACTTCAAACGGGTAGACTTGTAAACGAGACTGCAAATAGCGTTTTACGTCGGCAACATTTTCCATCACATCGCCACGTTGGATTTTCTCATGCAAGTAACGTCGGCTCATTTCTACCACCGCTTTAAGTTGCACAAACTTTGCTTGCCCTACTCCTTTACCTTGGCAAAAACGTGCTTCATCAGCACTTAATAGTGCGCTTAAGCCACCGTTATCGCTTAATAAATCCCGTGCTAAATCAACGGCTGTCTTGCCTTTAATACCAGTGCGCAGAAAAATAGCCAGTAACTCAGCATCACTTAGCGCCTCTGCCCCTTTCATGAGGAGCTTTTCGCGGGGTCTGTCCTCCAATGCCCAATCTGTTATTGCCATGATTCAATCGTGTTTCTTTGATATAATGCCAACATCATGTCAGAACTTAACGATAAAAAAATACTCATTGGGATAAGCGGGGGTATTGCGGCTTATAAAGTGCCCGAATTGGTCCGCGCACTTATAAAACAAGGCGCGCAAGTACGCGTTTGTATGACACAAGCGGCCTGCGAATTTATCACGCCATTAACACTACAAGCACTCACAGGAAACCCTGTGCATACCGACTTACTCGACCTGAAAGCCGAAGCAGCAATGGGTCATATTGAGCTAGCACGTTGGGCAGAGTTGATTTTTATTGCACCTGCTACGGCCGATTTAATGGCACGTTTAGCCCATGGCCATGCCAATGATTTACTCAGTACCGTTTGCCTTGCCAGCAAAGCACCGAAGCACCTTGCTCCTGCGATGAACCATGTAATGTGGGCAAACCCTGCAACACAAAACAATGTGAAAAAATTGCAACAGCTCGGTTACACACTGCATGGCCCTGCTAGTGGTGAGCAAGCCTGTGGTGAAATTGGTGAAGGTCGCATGCTGGAGGCTTTGGAACTTGCAGACATTATATTAGAGTTACTAGTTTCTCCAAAAAGCACAAGCAACAACAAAGCCCTTACGGGGAAAAAAGTACTAATAACCGCAGGCCCTACCCGCGAAGCAATTGACCCGGTGCGTTACATTAGCAACCGTAGTTCAGGAAAAATGGGTTATGCAATTGCCGCTGCCGCACAACAAATGGGCGCAGAGGTTAGCTTAGTTTCAGGCCCCGTTGCACTCGACTCCCCCATAGGCGTGACACGAACCTTTGTTGAGTCAGCCAAGCAGATGCATGTGGAAACACTCAAACAAGCACAACACGCTGATATTTTTATCGCTGTTGCAGCAGTATCGGACTACTCGACTGCTAACGTAGCTGATCAAAAAATTAAGAAGACAGAAGGTTCAATGAGCCTAAAATTAGATTACAATCCAGATATATTATTTGATGTGTCTCATGCCTTCCCTGAATTATTTACGGTAGGCTTTGCAGCAGAAACGGAGCAGCTACAAAAACACGCGCAAGATAAGCTTAAGCGTAAAAAACTGGATATGATTGTGGCAAACCTAGTAGGAAAAAATAAAGGCTTTGAGCAAGATACCAATCAACTCGAAATATATTGGCAAGATGGGCATAGACAACTGCCTGAAAAGGATAAAACCTCGCTAGCGATTGATTTAATGAAAATAATCGTACAGCGTTTTAGTAAACAATCATAAATTTAGCGAAAATCATCAATCATTCATTTTAACGACAAGGAAAGTCTGTGAGTAATAAGCCACAAGTTAACTATAAGATTCTCGATAAACGCATCGGCGATACGATTCCCCTGCCCCATTACGCCACCGAAGGCTCGGCAGGTATGGATTTGCGTGCCTGTATTGATGAGTCACTCACCGTACAACCGGGTGAAACACATTTAATCCCTACCGGCATGGCAATTCACATTGCAGACCCTGCTTATGCTGCAACCATTCTACCGCGCTCAGGTTTAGGCCATAAACATGGTATCGTATTGGGTAATTTAGTCGGCTTAATTGATTCTGATTACCAAGGTCAACTTTTTATCTCTTGCTGGAATCGAGGCGACACGATATTTACCATTGAAGAAGGTGATCGCATTGCGCAACTGGTTATTATTCCCGTTGTACAAGTTACTCTCAATCAAGTGGATTCATTTGATGAAAGTGATCGTGGTGAAGGCGGATTTGGGCATTCTGGTAAAAACTAGGATAAAAGCCAATGCTAGTTAAGACGACTAAATGCATCAAAAAACACCTTAAATGACAGCTAACCTTATTAACAAAGATATTTTTCGCACCTATGATATTCGGGGAAAAATAGGTAAAGAGTGGTGCGTCAATGAAAACTACCATGACGCCTTTCTTATTGGTCAATCTATCGGCAACCAGCTTATAAACCGTGGCTCACCCAACGTTCTTGTCGGCCGTGATGGTCGATTAAGTAGCCCAAAAATTACTGACCAACTATTAAAAGGACTGATTTCGATTGGCTGTTTAGTTACCGACTTAGGCATTGTTGCAACCCCCATTGTCTATTTTTCCCTCTCTCATTTACACATTAAAAACTGCATTATGGTTACGGGTAGCCACAACCCACCTGATCATAATGGAATTAAAATCGTTTACGAGAATACCCCTTTAAGCAAAATCGTTATCGAAACCTTATACCACGATATTGTACGCGATGACTTTACACCCAATAATAATGGCAAGCTGTTTGAATACAGTAAAATCATTGACGACTACCAAAATGCCATCGTACAAAATATTCAGCTTAACAAACCGTTACGCATCGGCATAGATGCCTGTAATGGCGCGACTTCATTGTTTGTAGAATCACTATTTACACGATTAGGTTGTGAAGTTCACCCACTTTATTGTGATCTGGATGGTACATTCCCCAATCATTCTCCCGACCCAACCGTACCAGAAAATCTACAAGCACTCTCAGAATTAGTCATTAAAGAAAATCTCGATATTGGCATCGCTTTTGATGGTGATGGTGATCGCATGATCGCGGTTGATAATCAAGGGCAACTCATATGGCCAGATCGTATCATGTTACTTTTGGCAGATGATGTGCTTAAAAATAACCCCAGCGCACCTATTGTTTATGATGTTAAGTGTAGTTTCTTATTGCCCAGCAGCATCCGCCAGCATGGAGGGCAACCCTCGATGTGCAGAAGCGGACATTCCATTTTAAAACTACAAATGTTACAACTCAATGCAGTTATGGGTGGCGAGTTTAGCGGGCATATTGTCTTACGTGATCGTTGGGGAGATTTTGATGACGGCCCCTATGTAGCGGCCCGCTTATTAGAAGTTATTGCAAACAGCAAACAAACACCCGCAGAGATTTATAAGAGCATTCCCGATAGTTACTCAACCGAAGAGTTTAAATTACATTTTGATCATTCTGATCTCGCGGTTGAAGTACTTAATGATTTTATTAAACGCTCCGAGTTCTCAGGGGCAGACCTATCCTTAATTGATGGCTTACGCGTTGATTATGCGGATGGCTGGGGTTTAATACGCTCATCCAATACCATAGCTTGTTTAACCTTTCGGTTTGAAGCCGTAAGCATCGAAAGGCTGGGTGAACTACAAGAGCAATTCCGTTTTATTTTCGAGCAGCTCAACCAAGAACGACTTGAAAACAATCAAGACACGCTCAGCTTACCATTCTAATCATGCTTTCTAAGTCATGCTCTTCTAGCTATACTTACCTAAATCTAACTCATAAATAAGAACTATGTCTGCTACTGAAGCCAAACAATACGCCCATATTTTAACAGAAGCGCTGCCTTATATTCAGCGCTACTCAGGAAAAACCATCGTCATCAAATACGGTGGCAATGCAATGACTGATGAAAAATTAAAAAAGAGTTTTGCTCGTGATGTGGTGTTATTAAAACAAGTTGGCATTAACCCCGTTATCGTCCACGGTGGAGGGCCTCAGATTGGTTCTGTATTAGAAAAGATTGGTAAAGAAAGCCGGTTTGTTGAAGGTATGCGAGTAACTGATTCTGAAACCATGGATATTGTTCAAATGGTACTCGGTGGTTTGGTTAACAAACAAATTGTCAGTGATATTAATCAAGCCGGTGGTCGTGCCATTGGTTTGACGGGTAAGGATGGCGATCTAATTATTGCAGAAAAGCTACACCTCAAAAGTAAAGATACACAATCTCAACCCTCTGAAATTATCGACTTAGGGCATGTCGGTACAGTAAAAAAGATAAATGCAGGTATCGTAAAACTACTCGATAGCGAAAAGTATATCCCTGTGATTGCGCCAATTGGCGTGGGTGAAGATGGTACTAGCTACAATATTAATGCAGACTTGGTTGCAGGTGAAATTGCAGCAGTGTTAGGCGCTGAAAGACTCCTGTTATTGACCAACACATCTGGAGTTCTAGATAAACAAGGCAATTTACTCACTGGCTTAAATCATCAAAAAATTAAAGCATTGACCGATGATGGCACAATTCAAGGTGGCATGTTACCCAAGTTACAATGTGCATTAGATGCCGTTGATGCTGGAACCGAATCATCCTGTATTATTGATGGTCGCGTACCGCATGCCGTATTATTAGAACTACTAACCGATGAAGGTGTTGGCACCTTGGTTCGTAAATAACTGAGACTAATTCTATGAATCACATAATATTTTTTGCATCCATCCTGACTTCTACTTTAGTGATAAGTGGCTGTTCGATAAAGAAACAAAGCTCCAGAAAACAAATTGAAACGATTTACAAAGTGCTAGTAGTAGCAAAAAGTGCTGTCGATAAAAACGGCAACCCTTGTGCAGATGCCGTAGGTGTGATTAAAATTTTTAACCAACAAGTAACGGGAAAAGCAACCGATAGTATCAGCAGACGTTTCTCAATTTTTGGTGAAGCATCAAATGGGGCAATATCGGGTGGCTTTGCGCTAAGCAAACAAATAGCGGTAAAATTTAATGGGCAGATCAATAAAGTGGGTTATGCCAGCGGCACGTGGAAAGATATGTTTCAATGTAATGGCACATGGACAGCCAAAAAAGTAATTAGCCGTGAATTTCGTCAAAGCACCAAAAAAATTAAAACGTAAAGCAGGTTTTACAACATTGGTGGCCTTTCAGAAACTAACTTAGCTTCAGGAATAGAGGCGATAATTGCACTGGGTATTTCTGATAACATCCCTTTGATGGGTTTAACTGACACCCATAGCAGACTCATTTTCATATTCAAATCGGCAAACACTACCGCATCTGAATATTGAGCTAGAACTTGGGTTAAGTTATTGATGGTTTTTTTGCGATGATCTGGTGATGCTTTCTTAAGCCCTTTAATAATTATCATGAAGTCCCCCAAGTAACACCCCGATTCGTCTTTAGTCGGTACACGTGACCATAATGGAGTATTCGCAGAGTATTCTAAGCTAGGCTTTAAATCGCTATTTTTATTATTGAGATTAATTAACGCTTCGTCACTTTTCATACTTAGTGAGTATAGAAGAGCAACTAAAATATTGCAGAGTTATCTAAGAATTTCTAAAAAGAAAAGAATGCTCTCCTTAAATTGAAATCTTCCTGAGGAAAGCCTGATCAAGGCCGCCCTACGGGGCAACGCCAAAATTTATGGGACTTGACCTGGCTTTCCTTAACTAGCAATGGATCTCGGTGGAAACATTGTCGCAATGCGACTTGCCGTAGAGTCTTGACGTTGAGATATCTTACGCACTTCCGGGTCTTTGATAAACTCAGATAAGGTAATATCGTTTAAGAAATCATATAAACGTTCGCTTAAATCATTCCAAAGATGATGCGTTAAACAGCGCTCGCCTTTGTTACAATCTAAATTACCTTTACAGCGGGTATTATCAATCGTCTCATCAACCGCTGAAATAATATCCGCTACACTAATTTGATTCGATGGTTTACCTAAACGGTATCCCCCGCCTGGCCCACGTACACCTTCAACTAACCCAGACTGACGTAAACGCGCAAATAACTGTTCTAAGTATGAAAGTGAAATTCCCTGACAGCTTGATATATCAGCCAACGTAACAGGGCCATCACGATCATGAATTGCTAGATCCATCATAGCCGTTACCGCATAGCGTCCTTTTGTTGATAATTTCATCTCGACCTCCACCTAACTTTGCATTAGGTAATAATTACATACTAATTTACTAGGTTATTATAAACAACCCAGTAAATTAGTCAAGTAATGCCAATACTCATTCATCCCCAACTAAATCGCGATAAGCATGCCAACTTGCATGCCCAATAATGGGTAAAGTAATCGCTAGACCTATAAAAGCTAGCAAGAAACCCAAGTTAATCAACACTACAATAAAGCTTGCCCAAATCAACATGGGTATTGGATTTTTAAGCACTACTCTTAAGCTGGTTGTAATTGCAGTAATTACATCCACTTTACGGTGCAATAACATAGGGATAGATACCACACTAATTGAAAATGCAATCTGCGCGATAAAGAACCCAAAGACCGTAAAAAACATTAAAAACTCAATACTGCGGCCACCCGAGAAAAGCACACTCCAACCCTGTGTAATCAGCTCAACATCGTTAAAAAACACCCCAGCGATCAATGCAGCGACTCGTAACCACAACATTAAAATAAAACCCAGCACCACCACAAACATGCCTAGATTAAATAAATTATTTTTAACTGTTTTGATTGAATCCAGCAAGCAGGGCTTCTCGCCCTCTTCTATTTGCCGGCTCAACTCATATAAGCCAATTGCAATAAAGGGCCCAATCAACATAAATGCAGATATAAAAGCAGCCGACCAAACCGGATTAGACTTTGCTAATAAAATTAAGCCTAAGCCTATCAATGCAAAAATAAACCCATAAACCAAGCTGGGTACTTTCGCTCGTTTTAAATCTTCAAGCCCTTTGGATAACCATACAAAAGGGGCATTACTCGCAACTTTTCTGACCTCCACAGGAGTAGAAGTCCCTATTTGTTGTGTATTATTACTGATCATTATCAGCCTCCTAGTTATTAGTATTTATTGATATTTCTCAAAAAATATACCACTAAATTCGTGTCATACAAAGAAATGTTCCAGTTAATAGAGGAAATTTTATAAAACAAGTCTTAGACCAGACTTAGGAAAAAAGTATTTAACATGATGGCTTGAAGAAGCTTTTTCATATTCTTCTACCAATAAACATCATTTTTTATGATTGAAATGACAATTAACGCCCTGAAAATGAATGACCTTGATAATCTAAATGCTTTAACCACTTATACAAAAAACGATTCAAACGCCAGCGACATAACAGCACGCTATCAATTTCCTCTTCCCATAAGCGTATGCTACGCCCTGTTAAACGACAGTTTCGGCTGATCACATCAGCCTGACGAGAATCATGATAAATCTGTATTTTCAAATCGGGTCGTCGATCACCTTCATCAAATAAATAGGTAAGCTGCAAAATGGTAGTATGACGTTGGCGCTCAAGAACTTTTAAACCCACAGGAACGCCACCTTGTATGCTTGAAATTGATTCATCAGGGAGTGTACGAATATCCCCACAAAACAATCGAAGACGTATATAATTATGCTCATACATATCCATCAAATGGATAAATGAGCGTGGTCGGGGGTTAAACGCCTCCGTTTTTTTTATCTTTAACTATCATGGCTGTATTTTAACATAGAGCCAAAACGGACACGAACTAAACTATTCTTATGCGTTACAGTAAACCGATTAAAGTACAACCCGTAAAAACTCAACCCTTTACCGACCAGAAACCTGGCACATCAGGTTTGAGAAAAAAAGTACAACATTTCAAACAGATGGATTATCTGCAAAACTTTGTACAATCCATCTTTAATTGTTTACCGGAATTAGCTGGTTCTACCCTCATTGTCGGTGGTGATGGTCGCTATTTTAATCGCGAATCAATTCAAATTATTCTACGCATGGCAGCTGCCAATCGTGTAAAAAAAGTTATTCTCGGTCAAGGTGGCGTGTTATCCACCCCGGCCGCTTCACATTTAATTCGTAAAAACAAAGCACTCGGTGGAATCATTCTTTCCGCCAGCCACAATCCCGGCGGCATGAATGGCGACTTTGGCATTAAATACAATATCAGCAACGGTGGCCCTGCCCCTGAAGAATTTACCGATGCTGTATTTGAAGAAACCAAAAAAATAACCCAATACCACATCGCCCCCATCAAGGGCATACCGTTGGATTTAATTGGCTCGCACACACTCGAAAAGATGACGATTGAAATTATTGACTCAGTCGATGACTACGCACAATTAATGACCGAGCTGTTTGATTTTGACAAAATTAAAGCGCACATGGCGGATAACTTCGAAATCTGTTTTGATGCCATGTACGCCGTCACAGCCCCCTATGCCCGTAGAATTCTGGGGGAGATGCTCGGTGCAACAGATGATGAAATCATCCGCGGTGAATCACTACCTAACTTCGGTGGCTGCCACCCTGA
>JALSJN010000052.1 GCA_026989335.1 Thiotrichaceae bacterium | reverse complement strand
CGTTAAGATAGGTCAATGCCTCAGTGCGCAGGTTGTCAAGTAACAGACGCGCAGCTACCATTGAGTAGTTTGGATGCTTCTCGATGTTAACGCGTGTCGCCATTACAAGTGCGGAACCGACATCGCTTTCTGCAATACCATCAAACAAATTCCGCAACGCCTCTTTAACTACGGTGTCTTGGTCGACCCCGTCTAAGCCAGCAACCGCTTCAGCAATAATTTTGCGTAAGCGATTCTCGTCAAGAGGCTTGGTGTCCCCGTCCGATGTGGTGACGGTCAGCGCATCTTTTTTTGATGCTTTCTTTTTTGGCTTGGTTTGCTCTGCTTTTTCAGCGCGCAGATGGGCGCGTTCTTCACGGTAGAGTACGTAAGCGCGAGCAACTTTACGTTCACCCGAACGCATTAACGCAAGTTCTACCTGATCTTGAATATCTTCAATATGGACGATGCCGCCGTCTGGCATACGACGAAATAAATTACGACTGATTTGATCAGACATTTGCTTAACCGCATCATGAACCCGTGATGACGCGGCAGCAACGCCACCTTCCACGCCTAAAAATGCCTTGGTTAACGCAACTTCAATTTTAGTGTGATCAAAAGGCGTTACTTTACCGTTACGACGGATTACTTTGTAAATAGCATCTTCTTGCTGGCTCGTCTTAGCCATGGTTTCGTCAATTTCACCGCTAACCGTGTTCATTAAATCTGATTCGACGTTATTATTGGTGTTTTTGATAGTGTTGCTAGATGCTTGCATGTAATCCCCATAAAGTTAACGTTCTAAAAGAGGCTTTAGCCACTTAAGATAGAACAAGTGTCGCGCGTTGTCTGTGTGCTATTCAAATTGTGCGCATACTATAGAGTGTGGTTACCTGTTTGGTCAAGCACTACATGTTGTGCTTAAGTCGTTCTAAAGGTGTATATACCCTGTGGATAAACTGGGTAAAAGTTGCTGCATCAAGCTATGACGCCTTGTGCTGAAATAAATGATATTCAAATAGAAAAACAGCAAATAATTAATTAATTTTGACTCCCTTAAAAAAGCAAAAAAAGCGCCTAAAAACTATGAACTTTATTCCTCATGTTGCTACTATTCTTCTTCACGCAGAGTTATACCCTTATTTACCCCTCCCTCTTCATCTATAAAACCTATGTCATATAAAATAACACTACAAGCTTCTGGTCATACCTTTGATGTGAATAAGGATGAATTTATCCTTGATGCCGCATTACGACAAGGCATTAACTTTCCTTACGGATGTCGCTCTGGCTCATGTGGCACCTGTTTGGGAAACTTGATTTCTGGCGAACTAGAGTACCCCGAAGGCCTACCTATCACACTTATGGAACATGAACATCAGGCAGGCAAAGCTATTTTTTGCACATCCATTGCCAAATCCGATTTAGTGATTGACGTGAAGGAAATCACCAGTGTTGTTGATGCTGAGATTAAAATGTTGCCAGCCAGAGTTGCCTCATTACAGAAGCTGTCCGATGATGTGATTGAAATGAAATTGGATTTACCCGCCAATGAGCAGTTCGCTTTTCGCGCAGGGCAATACATTGAATTTATTTTACGAGACAAAAGTCGCCGTGCGTTTTCTTTAGCCAATGCACCCTCGAATAATGAGTTTTTAGAGCTACATTTAAAACTTGTTGCGGGCGGCAAGTTCACTGAGCATGTTTTTCATGAAATGAAAGAAAAGGCACTCGTGCGCATCGAAGGCCCGTTTGGAAGTTTTTCTATTAGAGAAACAGCTAATCTCCCTATACTGCTAATAGCTGGTGGCACAGGCTTTGCGCCGCTTAAAGCTATGCTAGAACAACTTATTAAAGAGAATGACTCTCGCCCAGTCACACTTTATTGGGGCGCAAAAAACATCGCTGATTTGTATCACCATAAACTGGTATTGAGCTGGCTGAAGCAGCACCCATCCCTGCGCTACACCCCTGTTTTATCAGGCACTGGCAACAACCCTAGCTGGCATGGTCGCAAAGGTTTTGTGCATAACGCTGTAATTAGTGATATTAAAAACTTAGCAGATTTTGATGTTTATATGGCAGGGCCACCCGCCATGGTCAACGCGACGAAAAAAGCACTGCTTGAGAAAGGCTTGCCGGAAGATCAACTTTTATTTGATTCGTTTGAGTTTTCCTTAAGGAATTCCTGATTAAGTCCTAGGATCATGAGAAAATAGCATAATCCAAAGAAAGGGGTTATTCAATGAAACAACAAAGCTTTGCCAGCCTAGCCTATGATAAAAAGAAAATCACCACG
>JALSJN010000051.1 GCA_026989335.1 Thiotrichaceae bacterium | reverse complement strand
GATCATCAACTTGATCATGTCTATGCTCATTTACATGACCACCAACACTATTTTTCGCATCTATCTTCTTGTGCAAACTACGGTATAAAAACCAATCAACACTAAAGAAGCGCCCTGCTCCCATGAAGAATAAGCTTAATAGCATTAAGAAGTACATTAAGGCTTTGCTAAATGCTGAGGTACTCATATCAGAATAGCCATGTGTTAGTAATAACTCTTTAAGCGTTACAACAATATCTTGCCCGTTTAAAGCCATAAACGCGGTTAAACCAACCAAGAAAAGTAATGGCAGTGAAATCCAACGAACGGCAAAACCAATCAATAAAAGGAAAGCGCCAACAATTTCTAAGCCGCCTACTAATGCAGGCAACATATCAGAGAGACCTCCGATAAAAGGCAAGTTGCTCATTTTTTCTGCGGCTGCTTGATAAGCTGCCCCATTTACCCACGTTAAAGGATTATACCAAACGGTATCGGCACTGGTAAACAGACCTAACTTTTGTTGTCCAGATACCCATAAAAGAGGAGCTAAGAACAAACGAAACAATAAAGGTGGCAGAAAATCTAAGCCGCGTAACCATCCAAAACTAAAAAAACCTAATAGAAACTTCATAAAACACTTCTCCTTGTATTTATAACCCCCTATTTGACGTGTTTATTTGATATTTTGCAAGTGAAATTTCACTGTTTATCATGAGGATAAGCTTAAATTTCACACTATTTATAGGAGCAAGAAAATAGACTAGTGTTTTAAAAAGTGAAAAAATTAACGCCTTACACTTGTTTAAACATCTAATTAACAAAGGTAAAACGCTATTTTTCTATCTCCAAAAAGGCTTGGAAACTTCAACTTGTACTTGCTCTCTCGACAAACCGATATCAGCCAGCAAGTGATCATCAAGCTTTGCTAGCTGTTTTCTTTGGCGTGATACCGCTTTCCAATACAAAACCCTTCGTTTTACGCTATGGTAATTAAGCATTTCAATTTTTTCACAGGTAGGTAGATGCTGTGATAAATTCACTTGACCGTTATTTTCAATTACTGCTGACATGACATGCCTCCTGTTAATGAGTTGAGGCTTCAACGAAGCCTCGTTATCGTTACCCCTACAAGGTAACCACAATGCTATTAAACGCCTTATCAAAATAATCATCCAATCGTTTAATCAAAACAGGGCTATCAGGAATCCCGATTGTCCATTAATAATAAAGATGACATGATGGTCATTATTGAAAGGGACACTCATTAAGCCAACCTCAGAAAAGTACCATATGGAACTGTATCAACTAAAATCATTCGTCACCGTTGCCGACACGGGCAACTTAACCCAAGCCTCAGAGCGCCTATTTACGAGTCAACCTGCGGTTAGCGCACATATCAAAGCATTGGAAGAAGAACTTGAAACTAAGCTATTTGAGCGCACCCCAAAAGGCATGAAGCTAACAGACAACGGCACTGAGTTGCGCAATAAAGCACAGCTCGTACTAAACGCCAGTAATGACTTAAAACTAAAAGCGAAAACCTTGCAAGGCATTCTTACAGGGCAAGCCAAAGTTGGTTTAAATACTGATGCAGAATATCTACTGCTGGCGCAATGGCATTTAACCTTAATGTCGTCTTATCCTCAGCTTAAAATTCAGCTAACACAAGGAACCTCGGTTGAACTCCTCAAAAAAGTCAGTTCAGGGTCACTCGATGTGTGCTTCTTCTCTGGTGAAAACGATTATAAAGAGCTATGCCATATAGACCTATGCTCAACACATTCCGTAATAGCAGCATCACCCAAGTGGGCAGACCAATTAAAAGCGGCCGACGCAGAAAAACTTGCCCAACTACCTTGGATTTACCCCGAGCCACTATGCATTTATCATAAATTTATCGACCATGTGTTTGCAGATACCAAAAAAAAACCAACATGGGTAACGTCTAGCTCTACCGAAGACTCAACCTCTACGTTATTACGCTCGGGCGTAGGGCTTGCGTTTATTCGTGATGACGAAGCAGATGCAATGCTTAAAAAAGGGGAAATCGTGGTTTGGACAGGTGAAAGCTTCACCCTTCCATTGGGGGTTGCTTATTTAAAATCGAGAGAAGAAGACCCTGTGGTTAAAGCTTTACTTGAGGTGATTGTTAAAAAATTTACTGATCGTTGTCAGTTGAACCCAAATCATGCTTAACTTTAGTACTTTTTTAGCAAATCTTTAACGACCTGACAAATAAAAGCACGCTTACGCACTATAATAATTAACTCATACATCAACCAAACAAGGTCATTTATGTCACAAGCTAACATCACATTCCTCGGTTTAGGTGCTATGGGCTACCCAATCGCTGGGCATCTTGCCAAGGCAGGCTATAAAGTTACAGTGTACAACCGAACCATTTCTAAAGCAGAGCAATGGCTTACCGAATACTCTGGCACACTAGCAACAAGCCCTGAAGATGCGGTTAAAGATGCTGATATCATCCTCACTTGTGTTGGCAATGATAATGATGTGCGTGAGATTTATAAGAAGATTCTAAGCGCAGCAAAAGCAGGAACAATTTTAGTTGATCACACCACCACTTCAGCCATCGTCGCGCGCGGGCTTTATCAACAAGCTAAAGACAAAGGCATGGGGTTTTTAGATGCGCCTGTGTCAGGCGGTCAAGCAGGTGCAGAAAACGGCGTTCTCACAATTATGGTCGGTGGAGATCAAACAACGTTTGATACAGTATCATCTGTGCTCAATACTTACGCAAAAGCCTCTACACGCATTGGTGAGGCTGGCCAAGGGCAGGTCTTAAAAATGATAAACCAACTTTGCTTTATTGGCGCACTACAAGGCTTATCAGAAGCGCTCACACTGGCTAAAGCTGAAGATATTGATGGAAGAACCGTTGTCGACGTGCTGCAACATGGCGCAGCCGGCTCGTGGCAAATGGTTAATCGCTCTGAAACCATGATGAATAATGAATTTGATTTTGGCTTTGCAGTGGATTGGGTACGCAAAGATTTAGCCATCTGTTTTGAAGAAGCCGAAAAGCTGGGCGTAGAATTACCACTAACAAAACAGATTGATGAGCGCTATAAAGACTTACAAGAACGCGGCTATGCTCGCGCCGACACCTCTGTTTTAATTAAACAGTTCGATAAGGAGACACGATGAAAACATATCAAGGATCATGTCACTGTGGTGACGTTAGCTTTTCTTTTCAACACCAGGAAATTACAGAAGGGCTGCGTTGTAACTGCTCCATCTGTAAACGCCGTGGTGCCATTATGGGTAACTTCGTGATTCCACCCGATGAACTTACCATCACACTCAAAGAAACAGACAGCTTAGGCTTATACGAGTTTGGTGATAAAACGGCACATCATTATTTTTGTAAAAACTGTGGCATCTACCCGTTTCATCAAACCTTTAGAATGCCTGACCACTACCGGGTTAATCTAGCCTGTTTAGATGATTTTGAAACTGACGGATTAGACGTTGGATTATTTGATGGCAAGGCGATTTAATAGAAATATTAACAATATAACTAAAGGATAAAACATGACCTTAGAAACTTGGGCTTATTACATTCTTACCATGTTACTACTCACATCAACGCCGGGGCCGAGTGTATTATTTAGTGTGAGTAATAGCTTGAAAGGCGGTATTAAAAAAGCTTTTTTTGGCGCACTAGGCGGCACTACAGCTATTACGGGGATCATGACTTTATCGTTTACAGGTATGGGCATGATTATTATGGCATCGGAATGGATGTTTATCCTTATTAAATGGGCTGGCGTGGCTTACCTAATATATTTAGGCCTCAATGCAATTTTTTCTAAAGATGAAAACTACCAAGTCTCTAACAAAGATCAAGTTGAACAATCTTACCTTGCAACCTATTGGAGTGGTTTTATAGTCGGCGCAAGTAATCCTAAAGCAATTCTCTTTTTTACAGCACTGTTTCCTCAGTTTATTGATCCTACCGCTTCTTTATGGGAACAGTATTTAATTCTTAGTACAACGTTTATCTTTTTTGAAATGACTTGGCTGATGATTTATGCCTATAGCGCCTCAAAAGCCTTACCATGGTTACAACAAAGTGGTCGCGCTAAAGTAGTTAATCGCATTACAGGTGGCTTATTTATTGGTGCAGGAGCCATTTTGGCAACGACTTCACGGGCTGCTGATTAGCTAATCTAAAAGTGTAAAGTGATTAAATTATGGGTGTCCTTTTATATTCTCATAAAATATTTCAAATATACACACGAAAAAAAATCCTTGTCTTAGCAAGGATTCTTTCTTCAAACTAGTGCTTACGACTTAACCCTTAGTAAAACCCAGGCAACAGCGTAAACGTCGGACGCTCAATAAACCCAATAATACCATTAAAGTGGTAGGCACACTGCCACCACCTGACTCACTACTTGAAGTAGGTGTTGGAGTAGGTGTTGGAGTCGTTACAGTAGGTATTACTTTAATTGTCTGACTAACTGTTTTAGCTACTTGAAAACTAGCATTACCTGACTGGTCAGCATCAATAACACAATCACCTTTTGAGAATACCTTTACCGTAAAGACAGCTCCTTTTTTTGTCACTGTACATACTTTTGAGTCTGAAGCAAAACGTACTGGTAATCTTGCTGTTGATGTAGCAGACAAAGTCAAAGTAGTGCCAACTTTCATTTCTTTTTTAGCAACTTTGAAACTTATTTTATTACCTTTTAAACCGCCCCATTTTTCTTTTAAATATCTTTCAACCTTTACTATTTCTGCATCGGTTAAAGCACG
The DNA here is from genome assembly GCA_026989335.1 of Thiotrichaceae bacterium. GTDB lineage: Bacteria > Pseudomonadota > Gammaproteobacteria > Thiotrichales > Thiotrichaceae > Cocleimonas. The sequence goes on along the minus strand of JALSJN010000051.1, from coordinate 55,140 downwards.
GTTATAAATAATAGCCTCGGCAATTTCACCCACCAAAAAGTTACCATTAGAAATACTTCCAATATAAGTTGTTGAACCGGTATGTGGTTTTTCAAAGCGGTTTGAAGCAGTGATAACACCATCGACTTTTATGAGGTTTATTAACCCTGCAGGCTGAGCATAACGAGCAACTGCAATATGGTAATCGGTATCGTTTATTACTTTTGTTCCTGATAAAAAAGAGAACTCATCTGGACGATGCCAAACCTTGAGAGGCCCCTTTTTAGCCGTTGAGTTTTGAACTTGGCCCGTAAATAATGCAATATCATCCGATGATATTAAATTATTTTGCTTACCATCATCTTTATTGTTAATTTTAAACAAAACAACTTTAGTATAAGCACTGTCTGTTGGGATCAGCACCGTACCTGTCGGTGTATTATCACCAACCTTTGAAGAGACAGACAAACCACCCTCCTTAAATGCAACCGTACCTTTACCATTTAACTGGTTTTTTAATCTTTTCGGAGGCTTGCCATTGTTGGCATACGCATTGTTATCGTTATCTGTATTGTTATCAGCATAACTTGATTTATCCCGCCAGTTATTAACCGCTAAACCTGTCACAAACCCTTCGTCAACCTCCCCATTTGCATCAAGGTCCGAAGCATCTAACAATAATACCATTCCATCTGTAACGGGTGGCACCTTGGCAGTTTCAGCCAAAACTACTTGGCTTGTAAATAGTGAAAGTGATAACACTAACAGCCCATTTTTTAAATTTAACATAATAAAATCCTTTAATAATTGCAGAGAACCTCAGAATAATTAACTTTCTTCTGAGGCCTCTTTTTAGTTACTTGCTTAAGCTTAATTTACGACGCAGTAACGAAACAAAGCCTAACATTAGCAACCAAAGTGGCGACGTTGAACCACCAGACTTATTGTTATCACTATTCACCTTATCAATCACAGTTTGAAGCTCAGCAACTGTCGGGTTACTTTTATCTGCATACGTTCCTGCTTTAAGTGCTTTGGTGTAATCAGTGCCTTCCTTAAGGTTTTTTAGTCCTTTGATAGGCTCTAACTGGGCAACGGTGATACTACCTGAGCCGCTAGCAATGACTTTTCCTACAGCCTCTTTTGCTAACTGTCTTGCATTTTTCTTAACGTTGAACGTTGTCGTCTCTTTGGCACCATTAGTTGTTGTTGCGCTTAGCGTACAAGTACCTGCTGAGTTCCCAATTGAAACGTTAAAGCCATTGACTGTACAAATATTTGCTGGGCTTGCGGTTAAAGTAACAGTTGCACCCGAATCAGCCGCGACCTTAACCGGAAAGGCTATATCACCAACCACTTTATCAGGAATATCTTGCAGAGTAATTGTCTCACTTATGCGGATACCATGCGTTTTTAGCGCCATATTATAATTATCATTACTTTTGACAACAGCACTAAGGCGACAAACACCCGAGGCAACCTTGATAGTAACTAAATTACTCGCGTTAACACTACAGATATTAGCATCTGTTGAGGTTATTACCACTGGCTCACCCGATGTACTGGTTGCTGATGCAGTGAATGTCCCATTTTTATACAACGTAGTCGGTGTATCTTTCGCAAACGTTATTGCTTGATTGGCTTTAGCAATGGTAATGACTCTTTCCACGGATTCAGCTGCAGCATAAGTAATACCGTTTATTTCTCCGCCTTGTTGTGACGCCTCAAGTTTACACTCACCTGCCTTTAGTATCGTCACTTTACCCGTAGTGGCATCTGGATTACTACAAACCTCACCAGTCAAAGACGTTACTACTACCTCAAGCCCTGAACTACTTTCTGCAGAAACATCAAAAGCGGCATCTCCAAAAACAATATTAGCAGCCACTACCGGAGCACTAAATGAGAGGTTTTGCCCTCCAACAAAGTTAATGGTTACATCTCCGGTTTCTATCGCTTGGCCGTTTATACTAGCCCCAATAACAACTTCGCCAGGCTCACTACTTTTAACTGTCGCTGTATAAGTGCCATCATTATTATCGATTGGCGTAGTCATTGTTGCACCAGATGGCGATGTATTTGTTTTTATTGAAAATGCTACAGAGTCGCTACCACTGCCTAGTTGATTACCACTTGAAAACCTTGCTTCAAGTGTAATTGTTGCACTAGCTGTATTATCAGCTGCTACGGGATCGGTTGAAGCGACAAGCGTTGACTTATCACCAGTCGCAGCCTCAGGAGAAAAATCAGCATCATTTTCAATCGCTAAAGCTGACCAACGGTACGACATAATGTACTCAGCAGCTTGATTAGGGTGGATTCTTCCGCTATCAAAATGGTCGTCGAAGTTAAATAGCCTATTCTGATCAATAACAGTTACCCCATTTGTAGTAGCCCAAGCTGCTGTCATCAAATCATTCAAACCTTTCGCCGCATCACCCACACCGCCGTTATATAGAACTTTTTCTTCAGAACCTTCAGCTTTTCGGAGCATCCCCATAGGCAAAATTTTTGCTACATAAATTTTCATCTTAAAACCAGGAAACTCAGCTTGTCGATCGGCTTCCTTGTCCTTCAACTTAGAAATGATACCCTCGATATCTGAAAGGGTTGTCGTATAAGTATCAGCTTCAATCGTATTATTAGATTTATTGATATCATTAGCTTGGTCAAAAATATCATTGGTTCCAATGTGTAGCAACACTACATTTGGCGTGTACCATGTTAGCCAATTAGTGAGGTTATCCCTTATTTGATCGGCATGATAACCTGCTCGACCTTCATGATTAAGGGTTCTTCCCTTGTAAACTGAAGGGGCTTGACACTGACCTCCATCATCTCCTGTATCAGGGCAACGACCAACAAACTGAAAGTCATACTTTAAGCGTGATAATTTATCAAACAAGTCATCACGATAAGCAAGCTTGTTTACGCTATCATTAGCAATTCCATTTGTAATGGAGTCGCCCAAAGGAAGTATTGCAAAAGGGGATGAATAGCTAGTTTGCACAGAAAGTATCGACAGCGATACGGACAAAGCCAATAAAGAGTGTTTTAATTTTAACATTTTTATAATCCTTGGTAAGTAAATATTATATTAGTGATTAATAGCAACAATAATGACTAAGTAAAAAATAAGCAATGGCTAACTATTGAGCAACTTAGAATATTAACATACCTTTAGTATGTATTTATCAATAAAAGTTCTCGCCTCTATTGCGTATATTTTAACCATTTCGACTAAAAAGTAACCCACTCCAAAGACCAACGGCATTACAATACCGATATAAACATTTTATTAAAAGCCCCACACACACCATGGGCATCTCTAATAGAAGAGACCTTATAATTTAACTTGGCAGCTTTGCATAAGTTACTCTATTACCCCCTAACCCATGCAAAGAGCTAAGCTTGTAAAAAAAAAAAACGGACTCAGCCTTCCCATCACAATCAATCTCTATAACAAAGACAGATATAAGTCCTCGTGTGCTTTTGCCATACTCTTGATAGAATATTTTTCATCTATCTTCTGAGCTAGCTGGAACGATTTTTCTTCAGCCTCTTCATAGTTGTTATAAACCACTTCCATCGTTTGACAGAATGTTTTCAGTGAGCTGAGGTAGCCATTTGTGGAATCAATCAAATCAGGTATTGCCCCCACCGGAGTTGATATTACCGGTAATTTTGCTGCCCCGGCTTCTAATAATACAATTGGCAAACCCTCATGATGCGAAGGTAACACCAGACAATGTGCCGTTTTTAACAAATCCGGTATATCGTTTCTCAAACCTAACATACGGACATAGTTGCCTAATTTTTCTTCTTCAATTAAGTTTGAAATTTTATCAATGAGCGTTTGATTTTCTACCCCACCACCGACGATATCTATAACAAACTTATAGCCTTTAGATTTCAGGTATTTCGCACACTCTAAAAGAAATATTTGATTCTTTTTTTCACGAACACTCCCTATATTTAAAAAGGTAAAGGGTGTGTTTTTTACGGCCTTACTTTTAAACTTATCAATATTGACGCCATTGATAATGACTCTTGTGTTCTTCTTATAAAGCTTATTGATCATTTCTTTAGAAAATACAACATCCGCATCTCTAAAAGGTTTTGATAGCCAAATCATGAGCTCACGATGCTTTCCACCGACATTGGTATTATGTGATGTGAAAACTATTTTTAGTTTGGGGTGACGTATTTTTAATAGTGTTAAAAACGGAAGTGTATGCGTTAAATGAGCATGTAAGATATCAATCCTATTTTCAGTAATATAATGGCTGATATATTGATACACCCTAACAAAATCTTTAGGGCTTTTTTTCATATCAAGTTTTTGAGCTTTAACACCTTGACTTACATATTCTTCAAGCATGTCATCGTGCTCAGATAACGCTATTATTGAAGGGTTAAACTTGTCTTTATCTAGGCATAAGATAAGGTCTAATATTACTTTCTCTGCCCCGCCTATTACAAACGACGTCGTTAAATTAAGTATATTAATTTTTTTCATGAGACTAATTTCAACCATTCTTTCGCAATAGATTGTGGCGTTAAGTGTAGTACTGACTGTTTCGCATTATTTATAAAATAACTTTTTAGCTCTTTATCCCCTGCCAATTTATCTATAGCATCCGTTAACCCTGATACACTTTCAGCCTCAACCAACAAACCATTCTCGCCATTTTTAATAATCTCATTCGGGCCGGTTTTACAATCAAAAGAAATACAAGGACAACTACATGCGAGTGCCTCAATCAGTATATTAGGGAAACCCTCATGACGACTAGAAAGCACATAAAAGTCTGCTTTTGCATAATAAGCAAAGGGGTTTTCAACATTACCTTTTAAAATAATTTTATCACTCATACCTCGCTCATCAATCATCGCTTGCAGCTTTTCTCTCTCCTCACCTTCGCCGCAAATTAACAAATCGACATTATTTTTTGCCTGGCTATTTGTAAAAGCGTCAATGAGATAATCAAACCCTTTTTGCGGAACAAGTCGACCTAAAGCTAAAATAAACGAACGTGTTTCGGGGATTTCTTCTTTTGATTTTTCAATCGCTAAATCAATATCAACCGAATTATAAATAGTGGTGGTGTTTTTAAAACCATACAGCTCCACTAACTTTTCATCAATGGCTTTGGCACAGGCAACTACTTTTTTAGCTCTAGGGTAAATATATGGATAAAAAGGCTGATAAATTTTGCTTAAAGATTTTGGATTATCATGTACCGAGACTATGGTTTCTTTAGTGGCTAGAACACTGGGGAAGCCCGTACTTTCCATAAAGGTAAAAATCCCATCAAACTGATGCTGTTTATAGATTTTTTTTAATTTAGACGCGCGTTTGAATAAGTTAACTATTTGCCCTAGCGCTGATGAAGCATGGTGAATATTAGCATCAATGATTTTTCCACCATGAGGATATCCAATATTCCTTGCATCAAGCAGGATCACTGATACATCATGACCTTCTTTTTCCATCGCCAGAGACAAGTTAGACACAGCTCGCTCTGCCCCACCACCATTTAAATTTGCTATTACAAAAGCTATTTTCATTTTTGACCACATCTATTAATTGCAATATACGGGACTATACGCCTGCTTAAAAAGTAAGCAATACACGACAGACAAACGTAAACAAAACTAAGCTCAATGCACTATGAACAAAGCACTACAAGTCAAGCTTCAAAATGAGATATGAATGATCAGAAACACCGCTTAAACGAACATCATGATTGTATTCAATGCGGCTTATTTTATTATTAAGTAATGCCGATGCAAGCGCATGATCATAACGAAAACCATTCTTCTGCTTGGTGCTTATCCAAGTAAATTCACGTTTTTTAGGGTTACGGCTACGCCATGCATCTATCCAGCCATCACGTAATAACTGTTGAAACAAAAACGTATGCTCAAAGGATTTTGTTTCCGAATCTTCAAAGGGGATACCTGTGTTCAAATCGCCGATTATCAAACTACTTTCTTTTAAAAAGTCTTTATCTAAATCAATTAATGCGTGCAAATACGGCGGTTGTTTTTTCTTCTGTGGCAGGTGCGCCGCGATTAGGCTTAGCTCAGAAAAATCTGGAAAAAAAGCACGAATAGCGCGTGCAGGCAGTGGCTCACCTTTTGGAAATACCTGCGCCTGAAAGTGCGTATGTGAGGCGATAATTAGGCTATTATCCCGCGCACTATTCGTTTCAGGCACATATTGCTCATCTAAGCCCATTGCTTTTAAACCATCAAGCAACACCTGCTTGCTACTGCCATGTCGAAACTCTTGCAGGGTTACAATATCAGCTTGCTCTTTTTCAATCGCATTAAGGATGTCTGGCGCACGTTGACCACCACCGTGGAGAATATTCCAACTAAGTATTTTCATACGACTATAATAACACCAAAATATTTGTAGGTGCTCTCGTGTCTATTTTTGCTTTCATCTGAACCTTGATAGATAATAGCCCTCTAATAACAAAGAGATTTCAAATCTCTTCAGAAAATGGGGATATAAAAATAATGAAAAAGATTAAGGTTATACATCAAGCTTCACAAGCGGATTTAGGCTCGAAAGGCGTTTTTGATTGGTCACTCTGGTCACATCCAGAAGCTAACTTTCCTTGGAGTTATGAAGATGAAGAAAGCTGTTACCTGCTTGAAGGGAAAGTTACGGTTACTCCCAAAAACGGCAAACCCGTTACAATAGTTAAAGGCGACCTAGTTACGCTGCCGAAGGGGCTACAATGTAACTGGGAGATTCACGAGCCCCTAAAAACACATTATAAGTTTGACTAAGATATGTACTTTATCTCACTGTATTAAGCTGATATAACACCCACAAACTCTTCACCGCTTACGATTTCAGTAGTGCTATTAGGGTAAACCCGCGTAAATGTTAGTGGGAATTTAACTTTCGCATGTTCTTTCCACTTAAACTATTAACGTGGTTTTGCCCACTTGCCGCGCACCCAGTAGAGTTATTGCCTTACCTTTAAAAAGATTTTTTTGGATATATTGTGTAAGGGTTCTATCATGCATGCTACTGCCATTTTATCAATACAAAATTAGTGCAACCTAAACCACTTAAAAATTCAAAATAGTTATATAGTTAATGATTGGCGATTCAAAATAGACCATATTTAAGCTAGATAATGACCCAACCGCCGACAATATACTTCTCTTTCCAGTTTTCCATCAGCATTTTAATTTGCTTTTCGGAGCTGCTGACACGAATTTCATGTTGCAAGGGTTCTTTGCGGTTGGGGCTGTAGTTTGTTAGGTGTAGCACGTAAGCAGGGTGATCACGGCTGGCTTCTTCTTTATTGGTTTTCCACAAAAGAAGTTTGCGCACCATCGTTGCTTCTTTAAGTGTTTTGGTGGCAACGATACGTTCGATAACAGTACTGAGTGGTAAAATCAAATCATCGGCGACACGCTCAATATCTGGTATTTCGGTAATATCAGTCAGCTGGCTCATTTTGATATCATCGGTATCTGCGGTTTTATCATCACGAATGCGTAAAAACTGCGGTGAAATAATGCTACACAAAGGCAAACGGCGGATACCCTCCCAGTAATTTTTATCCTCGTCCCACTCAATAATCATACGGTCGATGGTGCTACCGTGTGAGGTGCGCGAGATTATATCCAAGCAGGAAATCTCGATCACTAAGCTCGGCTTAATCATTTGATAAGCAACTCGGTCGGAGTTGACTTCAGCGTATTCGCTTTCGACCACTTGCGGTTGTAATATTTTAAGTATTTCTATTCGTTGATCATCACTAAAACCACCGCCAACACGCGATACAATCTGAAAACTTCCATCGCTGCGAATCACTGCCAGTAACATACTGTGTAACATGCCGGAGCGATCATCAATGCCTTCGGTAAAGCCCACAACGGCTAAGTCCAGCGTATGGCGTGGTTTAATTTTAAACACGCCCGCGGTATCGCTTCTAACGACTACGCCCTCGGCACCTTCTTCATCGACCCACTTTGAGAATAGTCTGAAGATTTCTTTTTCATCACCGACGACTGTCTCTACCGAATGCACCAGCCCATCTTCACCAAACACTTCCTGCACTTTTTGAATCGCATCGGCGTAATGCATCGAATAGTCTTTGCCATCTAAATCATAAATATTGAAAATGCCAAAACCTAAACTATCAACCGCCGCTTCATCTTCAGGTTTTCGCGCCACACGCACCACATCATGTACCCATGCGCGTTTCCCATCGGGGCGATTCACATATAACTCACCCCCAATGAGTGCTGATTTAACCCCTGCTTTTTTAAGGTGTTTAGCAGCACGCTTATGAAACTCTGCCCCCATGCGCACCGTGCCACCGGGGTTTACCGTAAAAGCCTCACCATCACGGTAAACCAAACAGGTAAATTCACCATCAATTTTGCGTGAGATAAAATAATCACCTGCGGGGATGCGATATTTAGCTTTGTCACGATCCAAAGCCATCATCATGCGCCCCAGCTGACGACGACGCATGCGTACTTGGCGCAAAATATCAGGGTCTAAAATGCAGTCAGCCGCTTTGCCGACGTAATAATCACCCAGCAGTTGAGTTAAGTTTTCTTTATCGAGAATTGATTTCATAAGTCCATCAGGCTACTGTAGCTTCATACTATTTTCTGCTAACCCAGCGTTCGTTAGCATCTACACTATGATATAGGGAGCGCCACTAAAAGCAAATCTTCACAGGAGAATGAAAATGAAAGCAAAAGCAGCGGTTGCATGGGAAGCGAAAAAGCCATTATCCATTGAAATGGTTGATGTAATGGGCCCCAAAGAAGGAGAAGTTTTATTAAAAGTCATCGCCTCTGGAGTCTGCCATACCGATGCATTTACTCTTTCAGGCGACGACCCTGAAGGCTCGTTTCCCTGTATTTTAGGGCACGAAGGTGGTTGTGAGGTTGTTGAACTTGGTGCGGGTGTTAAAGATTTAAAAGTCGGCGACCATGTTATCCCACTCTATATTGCTGAATGTGGTGATTGCGAATATTGTAATACAACAAAATCAAATCTGTGTCAGACGATTGCTGGCACGATTTGGACCGGCTATATGCCAGATGGAACACGTCGATTCTCGCAAAGGGGTAACGATATTTATCATTACATGGGCTGTTCGACTTTTGCAGAATATACCGTAGTTCCTGAAATTGCTTTAGCAAAAATCAATAAAAACGCACCACTGGATAAAGCCTGTTTACTTGGATGTGGTGTGACCACAGGAATTGGCGCAGTATTAAATACGGCAAAAGTAGAGGCAGGTTCAACCGTTGCTGTATTTGGTTTAGGCGGAATCGGTTTATCCTGTGTTCAAGGTGCGGTAATGGCGGGTGCAGAGCGCATTATCGGTATTGATATTAACCCTGATAAATTTGAATTTGCCAAGCAACTTGGTTGTACCGATTTTGTTAATCCAAACGACCTTAGTGACGAGGGTGGCTCTTTTGTCGAGTACATGCAGGATACCTTCAACGGTGGCCCTGATTACTCTTTTGAGTGTATTGGTAATGTCCATGTAATGCGTGATGCGCTGGAATGCACTCACATGGGCTGGGGTAAGTCAGTGGTGATTGGTGTCGCGGGTGCCGGTCAAGAAATATCAACACGCCCTTTCAACTTGGTAGTAGGTCGTACTTGGATGGGAACAGCTTTTGGTGGAGTAAAAGGTCGTAGCGAACTACCGGGTTACGTTGATCGCTATCTATCTGGCGAAATTGAGTTAGACAGCTTAGTAACGCACACCATGGGCATCGAAGATATTAATAAAGCTTTTGATTTAATGCATTCGGGCGAGAGTATACGCTCTGTTATAACCTCTTTCTAAGTGACAAACACAAGGATCAAGAATGACCATTCAACGTATAGAAAGTATCAAAGAATTCGGCGGTTTGCTTAACCGTTATACGCATGGGTCCACGGTATTAGATTGTGAGATGACATTCTCAGTTTATCTCCCGCCACAAGCTGAAAAAGGCAATGTGCCCGCTTTGTATTGGCTTTCAGGTCTTACCTGTACTGATGATAATGCACGTACCAAAGGTGGTATGCAACGCTACGCTTCTGAACAGGGTATCGCCATCGTCTTCCCCGACACCAGCCCACGCGGTGATGATGTAGCCGATGAACCTGAGCGTTATGATTTAGGAAAAGGTGCGGGGTTTTATGTAAACGCAACTCAAGCGCCTTGGGCAAAGCACTACCAAATGTATGACTATATTGTGGAAGAGCTGCCTAAGTTATTAGAAGCAAATTTACCGTTGATGCCTGATGTTAAATCAGTCTCAGGCCATTCAATGGGCGGTCACGGCGCGCTAATTTGCGCGCTCAAAAATCCTGATGCTTATCAATCAGTTTCCGCTTTTTCTCCCATTTGTAACCCGATTAATTGTGACTGGGGAAAAGGCTGTTTCGGTGCCTATCTAGGCGATGATGTTGAAGTATGGAAAACATATGATGCGACCGAGTTAGTTTTAGCTGGCGCAACAGTAAATGATATTTTAATTGAGCAAGGTTTGGCTGATGAATTTTATAATGAGAAGCAATTGCTGCCAGAAAACTTTCAATCTGCATGTAATGAAACAGGGCAAACACTAACCCTAAATAGGCAGGAAGGTTACGACCATAGCTATCACTTTATTGCAACTTTTATAGGCGAGCATATTGCTTATCACGCCAAGGCTTTGCACGTTTAATTCTTTCCGAAGTCGATAGTAAAATTACCTGCATTAACTGTTTTCACTCAAACAGAGTGAGGGACTAAAACTACTTTGATGTATTTGAATAGTTGGTCAATACTCATTCAATAATTCATAGAAAAATTAAACAATAATCTATTTCAAGCTTTCTTCTGTTGAAGAAATGCAAGGCACAAGCTCTTTTAAAATGCCATTTTCAATATTATAAATCCAACCATGAATGGATAAATCACGACCATTCTTCCATGCATTTTTTATAATGGTAGTATTGCAAATATTAGTTACTTGCTCCTTTACATTCAATTCACAAAGGTGGTCTAGTTGTTGTTGATGAGTCATCCCTTCAAAACTATCTTCATTAAAACGAATAACATCTTTCACATGACGCAACCAGTTATCCACTAAGCCATGCTCCTCATCATCAAGTGCTGCTCTAACACCACTACAGCCATAATGCCCGCAAATAATAATATGTTTTATTTTTAGAATATCGACAGCAAACTGAATAACTGATAAACAGTTTAAGTCAGTATGTACTACCACATTGGCAATATTTCTATGTACAAAAACCTCACCAGGTGGCAAGTTAATAATTTCATTAGCCGGTACTCGGCTATCTGAGCAACCAATCCACAAGTATTCAGGACTCTGTTGCTTTGAGAGTGACTCAAAAAAACCAGGGTCTTCTTTTTGTATGGCTTGCGCCCACTCTAAATTATTGTCGAATAAATGTTTTAATGCTTTCACTAGATCCCTTTTGATTTCGTAGACTTTTTAGCAGTTTTTTTCTTACTTGTTGCTTTTTTACTTACTGATTTCATCTTAGCTTCTTTTTTAAGTATTTTCTTTTTTTTACTTTGCTTTTTTGTAGGTTTTTTAACCTTTATTTCTTTTTCAGCTTTAGATTTTTCTTCTTTAGTAGGAATAATATTTTTTAGTTCCGCATTGGATAAATGTAATAACAATATATAACTATCATCCTTAATCCGACCTTCTAAAAATCCTCGATAAGCGGTGCTACCACGCCGAAACACCAGCGGTTCTTTGCCTGACTTCCCTCCCCCTAACAACATTAGGCTGTCTAGCTCTGCTAGTTCTTTTGCCATGCCGTATAAAAAATCGTAGGTTAAACCATTGATATGAACAATCTGTAATTTTGACGAAAAAACATAACGGCGAATCGCTTCTGCTTTTGTAATTTTCTTACCTGTCCAGCTCAGTGGAATATCACTATCGACATTCGCTTCGGCACGTTCGCGCTGGCGACGCTCTTTAAGTTTACCCTCTGGCGTATAGATGATTTCATTCTGTTGGATGCGATAAGTGACTTCTTCATCTTCATTGATATAAACCCGCGACACATTCCACAAGAAGCGTCCGAAGACTTCTTTATCAACGTCGATATCACTTTCAATTAATAACTGTGCGAGTTTTTCAGGGTCATCTTTAGCTTGTTCAAGTAACGAATCATAGTCGTGATCAACTGTCGATTTGAGCACCTTACGCGTATACGACGCACCACCTTTCGGGCCGACATAACGCACCCGACTACGCGGCGAAATACTCTCTGCTTTAACAACCGCATCGCGTTTGCGTGGGTCGGTTAGGTTTATATTTGCCATAGTCTATCGCCTATCGGGGGTTACTTTGATCCATAATACCCTAGTTTCCCGATAGGATTACAGCCTAAAACCAGTAATTTAGACCTATTTTGCCGTTCGTAAAATACTTTTTACTATCGGTTAGCGGACTGTTTCTAACGCTATCAGCTGTTTTTGAAATACCCAAATCTGCCGTTAACGATATGTGCTTTGTCAAATTTGCTAATGCTTCTAAGCCCACGAAAGGTGTCGTGGCCGCTTTTGCTTTATAAGCCTTTCTGAGTGATGTTGCCTCTTTATCTTTAACACCGTAGTAATAATTAGCCACTTTTTTGTCTTTGTAGCGAACCCCCGCTACAGCTGCGAGCGAAACTTCTCGGTTACCCGTCCAATGTTGGGCATGTGGTGTTATTCCCCCTATTTTTAAGCTTGCCTCAACGCCCTTACTGGCATAAACATCTCTAGTAATCTCAAACACGGCAGAAGAAAGTACACCTGTATCAGCGATCAGACGTAACCCTAAATCTATTGATTCTTTACGATCATCCATACCTTTAAATACAGCAAAGTCTTTTTTCTTAAAGCCAAGATTCTTTTGAGCTAGAATTAACTCAACACCATAGTTATTAGAGTTCGTAAAATCATAACTTGCCCCTGAATTGTCTAAGTTAAACTTGGCGCCACGATATTGAATATCGAAAACGTCTTTTATAATAACTTTATCTTTTTTATGCTTATACTGCATAAAGCGATTATTAACATTTAATCCCACACCCCAATCAGCATAGGCAGGCGTGATTGATACCGCAACAAATGAGCTCATAAAAGTAATTACTGAAATTTGTTTTAAATAAGTATTCATAATGTATTCCTCAAAAATAAAAGTCTCTGTCCTGTTTATTAATCTGGAAGAGTTATGAGGATGATAAAACCTAAGCAGCTTTGACACTGTTTGTGTTTAGTCATTTATTGTTAATAAGATGTAACGGTTTGTAACAACTCACTGATTACAAACTGTTACGCTTTCATAACGAAACAACGGTAGACGAACCTTTGTCAATAAAGGCATAGTAGGAAATATGCACAGCTCTCCATTAACCACGATAGATTCACCACCTTCCATATTATTGGTTGAAGATGATTTGCGTCTCTCTGCTCTCGTTGTCGAATATCTTGTAGAAAATAATTTACAATTATCGACCGAATTTCGTGGTGATACAGCGGTCACCACGATAATAAACACACAGCCCGACTTGGTTATTTTAGATTTAATGTTGCCAGGTATTGATGGCTTTGAAGTTTGTAAACAGGTGCGCCCACAATACACTGGGCCTATTTTAATGTTAACTGCTCGTGATGATGATATTGATCAGGTTGTAGGGCTTGAACTGGGGGCCGATGATTATGTCGTTAAGCCTGTACAACCACGATTATTACTAGCAAGGATCCGGGCTTTATTACGACGCTCTCCTGATTCTCATAGCGCCACTCACACCTTACAATCAAGCAATCAAGACCCATTAACATTCGGTATTCTAAGTATTTCTTATAGCTCTCGAACCGTACACTTAAATCAACAAACCATTAATTTTAGCACCTCTGAATTTGACTTATTATGGTTATTCGCAACCCACGCAGGTGAGGTACTCTCAAGGGATGATATCAGCCAAGCATTATCGGGTATCGAACATGACGGCTTAGATCGCTCAATTGATATTCGTATCTCTCGTCTTCGAAAATTACTTATGGATGATCCTACAAATCCGCAAGGTATCAAAACAGTCCGAGGAAAAGGCTATCTATTTGTAAGTAATGGCTGGTCATAATGGCAAAACTTTTTATAACACTTTACCTCATGGTATTTGCCTCCTTTGGTGTCTTTATCCTATTCATTTACGGGGTTAATACAGCAGGAGAATCATTTGGTGATGGCGCAACAATTAATGAAAGAGTCTCCATGGGTACATTTAAGCTCTTAGAAAGATCAATAAAGGGCTCAGATAATCAGCAAATCAATAAACAAATAAACAAATAAACAAATAAACAAATAAACAAATAAACAAATAAACAAATAAACAAATAAACAACTACCAAGAACTATTTGGCAACACATTCAAGTACGCCCCACAGAGCAGCTATAACTTTAATAAAAAACAACTCAAGATATTAAATGATAAACATGTCTTAACACGTAAAGAAAAACGTAGCAATTTCATAAACGATATTGCAAATAAGAGCTTCATTGATGAAGAAGAGGAACTTGATATTTTATATTTCAAGTCCAACAAGACGCCCTATGTGTGGAGAGCAGAGTTGGATTATGAACTTAACTTAACAATCAACACGGAAGAATTAAAAATTGAAGTAAAACCCAAAGGCTTTGCCAAAGGTATGTTCTCTTTAATTCAACAGGAATAACAACAAAGCGATGAAAGTCAGTGGCCTAGCACTCTTAAAAAACTGGAAGCCACGACTGCTTTACCTTTAAGCCTTACCACTATTGCAAAAGTTAAAGGTGAACTTAAAGACTCTACTGAAAAAATTGCGCAGTTGAATAAAAATAAAATTATAAATATCACTCAAAAGACAAACCATGCAACCTTTATTAAAAAGCTGAATAACAATGATCAACTTTTACAAATTGGTCCAGTAGAAATACCTTGGTATATACGTAACTTACCGCTACTTACCTTACTTGCTTTTTTTACCTCTTTTGCAAGCACTCTCTTTTTGTGGCTTCAGCCTTTCTGGGCAAACCTCAATAAAATAAAACAAGCAGCCATTGAGTTTGGCTCAGGAAACTACAAAGCTAGAGTTCCTTATCGAAGCTGGTCACCTATTGCAAAAATATCCCATGCTTTTAATAGCATGGCGGAACAAACAGAAAACAGTATACGTTCACAAAAAGAGCTGACGTCTGCTGTATCACATGAGCTTAGAACTCCTGTCGCAAGAATGCGCTTTGCTTTAGAAATGTTATCGAACACTAACGATGAAACCAAAAAAACACGCTTTATTACTGATATAAACGAAAATATTGAAGAGCTCGATGAGCTATTAGAAGAGCTACTCAGCTATGCTCGTTTGGATTACACCGATGTATCATTAAAAATAACAGAAAATAAGATACTCCCTTGGTTTAACCAAACCATGGAACGTTTAAAACCATTAAGTGAAGGTATCGAATTAAGCTACCAGAGTATCAATATTGAAACTAACGATAATGCATCCTTTGAGGCTAGACTACTAACAAGGGTCATTGATAATATTATCCAAAATGCATTTCGTTATGCCCATAAACAAGTAAAGGTTAGCCTAAGAAAAAATACTAAAAATTTTCAAATCGCTATAGAGGATGATGGTAAAGGAATCCCGCAACAAGATAGAAAAACAATTTTCGAGGCATTCTCTCGAATTGATGCCAGCCGTGACCGTGCTTTGGGTGGCTTTGGACTAGGGCTCGCAATTGCAGACCGCATTATTAAAAAGCATAACGGCTCTATTAGTATTCATGACTCAGAGCTTGGCGGTGCAAGCTTTAAAATTAACATACCGCTGACTTAAATTAAGTTACAGGTTCACAAACTCATACG
Source organism: Thiotrichaceae bacterium (assembly GCA_026989335.1). Lineage (GTDB taxonomy): Bacteria > Pseudomonadota > Gammaproteobacteria > Thiotrichales > Thiotrichaceae > Cocleimonas. Next base: position 39,236 of record JALSJN010000051.1, on the reverse strand, counting down.
TTAGAAGCTCTACGCTGGCTTTTAGCCCTACTCTTTTTTTGATAAATAACACTTTGAATAGAACGTAACTCATTCTTAGTATTATTTAATTCAACATCAGCAGAGTGCGCATCAACTTTTGATTCATTGCTATCTTCAAATACATCCGCAATAGAATTTAAAATAGAGCCGGATATATTTACCTTGTAATTAGACTGTAGTAATATTTCTTTTTCAATCAGCCTCTTACAGATCATCTCATGATACGAGGGTAGCGTACTACACCCAAATAACAATGAGGTCAAAAGGCTAAATGATAGTATATTTTTCATAATAAGATCCCTTTAAGGAACCTCTTGATCAAGTCCCATAAATTCTGGCAACGCCAAGTTTCCAAGTTCGAGGCATTTGTTTTTTGCATAGTCATTCTATGGTAAAAACAAGTTGGGTACTTGGCTAATCCCCGCAGGATAAGCCTCTAGGACAGTATCTCCGTTGTTCCATTTTCATGAAGGCAATAAGCATTCATTTCAAAACGCGCCTAGGATATGCTGCCCTAGAGATTCCTTAAACTACGTCACGTTAATAACAACATTTCCTTTCTTATGCCCCTGCTCTACATAACGGTGAGCTTCAACTATTTTTGCTAACGGGTATCTTTTATCAATTACAGAGATTAACTTGCCGTCTTCGATAAGCGCCTTAAGATAATTAAGGTCTTCAGATATTAGCTTTAACCCATAAGTAGACGTTAAAACATGAAGGTAAACACCACCCTGCTTTAAGCTTTTACGGGCTAATGAGGTAGAAAGTTTACCAACCGCATCTAAGATCACATCGTAAGTCTGATCATGTAAGTGGAAATTAGATGTGGTGTAATCAATGACATTCTCGGCTCCCAAACACTTCACCATGGCTAAATTGCTTGTGCTGCAAACACCTGTTACCTCAGCACCAAAGTGATTAGCAAACTGTACAGAATACGTACCTACACTGCCAGAAGCCCCATAAATAAGAACTTTTTGTCCTTGCTTTATTCTAGCTTTTCTTAACAATAACAATGCTGTTAGTCCGCCATTTGGTACGGGAGCGGCCTCACTATGGCTCATATTCTTAGGCTTTTTCGTGATCACTCCACCTTCAGGAACGCAGGTATATTCGGCATAGGTACCAAAGTTCATTTCTGTCGAAGCAAAAACCAAATCACCTTTTTTAAAGAGTGTCACATTATCACCAATGGCCTCAACCTGTCCTGAGAGCTCCATACCTAATACTTGTTTTCTAGGGCCTGAGAAACCAATCAAAATACGCATCATCGGTTTAATGAATAAATCTTTAAAAAACCCCATACTGGGTTTAAAGCTACGAATTTTAGTGTCGCCTATATGGACTGTTGTTGCATATATTTTTATTAACAGTTCATTCCCCTTAGGCGTTGGTTTTTCTAAGTCTTTGAGCTGAAGGACTTCTGGCGAGCCATATTTTGTACAGATTACTGCTTTCATAACAAAAACCAATAAAGAAAATAGTTACGAGACCTTTGCACGAGTCGGTGGCGAAAGAAAAATCGGATGAAATTTCACTGATTGAGGCGAAAAGCAGTGGAATTTCAGTCATTTTTACTCGTCATCCTATTCGTGCAAAGGTCTCAGTTACATTAGAGTAGACTAACTAACACATAAGTCTGTTAGTCAAATGTTATAGATTTGTTAGGAATAAATACTGTTAAAAAATGATATGTCAGAATATCAAATGTTTTACCGCAAACGGTAAGCGATAGGAATGGTGTAATTCAGTGTTTGTTTTTTAATACTCGCAGGAATGGCAGGGAATCTACCCACACTTCTTACAGCATTCAATGCCGCCTTATCGAGTGTTTTGCTACCAGATGATTTAGCTATTCGAAGGTTTAATACACGTCCATTCTTATCAAGTGTAAAAGCAACCTTCACAACACCCTGCACTTTTCTTCTTTTGGCACGACGTGGGTATGATTTTTTCTGTTTTATCATCTGATAGATTCTGCTACCAAATTGCTTTTCTAGTTGTGAGTTAGCTGCTGTTTTTGGTACTGTTTCAGGGATAACTCTAGGAGCAACCCTTCTTACACTGGATTTAACGTTGACAACCCGTTTAATAGTAGTTGGCCTCGCTTGAGCTACCCGCTTTACTACTTTGGGTGATTGCTGTTTTCTTACTACTGTTGGTTTTTTAGCTATAAGTCTTTTGTGACGAATAGATACTTGCCGTGGCCGAGGTTTGACTACACGCTTTTTTACTATCCTTTTTACTACGTTTTTGGGCTTATATTTTACTTTTTTCTTTCTTTTCACCCTTTCTTTTAGTTTGGGTTTTTTAGCAGTTTTTACTTTAACCACTCTGGGTTTAACGATTGGCAGTGGAATTACTGGCTTTACAACGGCTATAGCTTGCTTAATAGGTTTAAGAACCGGCAGTACCTTTGCAGGAGCGGGAGACTCCTGAAAAACATCCATCGCTAACGTTATTTTTTTAGGTTTTGGCTTTTCCTTTAAAGGTGCGCGCGTTATCAAATAAGCGGCAACACCACCATGAACCAGCAAAGATAAAACCAAACCAATGGATGAGCGAAGACCAAACATGCGCTTATTTTGAGCTGTTTTTTTGTTGTGTAATTATCGAGAATTTTTGTAGCTCCAATTGCTTGAAAATATCTAATACTTCTACAAAATTACTAAAATCAACACTTCCATCAACACGCAGGTTTATAGGGGTAGTTTTACTAAGCTGAGATAACTTTTGCTTGAGAACTTTGGCTTCAATTTTAGTTTCGTTGTAATAGATGAATGATTGCTTATCAATAGCAATTTCTATCAATTTGTCATGGCTTACCGTTTCTTCAGATGTTGACTTCGGAACATCTATACTCAACTTATTAGAAACAATAAAAGTAGCTGTGGTCAACACAATAGCCAACAAAACTAACATAATGTCAATAAAAGGAATAACGTTTATAGATTCAAATCTTATTGATTGATAAAGCATGTGTTGCAATATGCTGTTCTTTCTTCCAACGTGCTGAAATCACATCGACTTTTCTTAGTAAAGCGTTATAAATCATAATTGCCGGAATCGCTACAACGAGTCCACCCGCAGTCGCTTTTAGTGCTAACGAAAGCCCCAGCATAATATTGTTGGTATCTATCTCGCCACCGTTACCAAGATCATTAAAAGTGATTAAAATACCTAAAACCGTACCCAATAAACCAATATAAGGCGCATTAACACCAATAGAAGACAAAGTCGTTAAACCCCTAGTTAGTGCGATGTGTAACTCCTCTTCGATTTCAAAGTCTTTCGTGTTTACGCGCACATAATAAAGCCATCGCTCTATGGCAAACCACAAAACGATAACACTCATTAAGCCAAGAACCCCAAAGACCCCATAGTCTAAATTAGCTTTTAAAAAATCTATCATAATTTCTCTCTATTTAAGCGCTAAGCCTTGAAGTTCGTTAAAATTTATAATTCATATGTAAGGAAGGCAAAAATCCAATCTGTTTATAGGTACCATCTTCTTGGTACTTATCATTATATTTTAAACCTGCAACATTGGGCTTAAAGAGTGCATTCAAATTCATTAATTCAGCATAAACTTCTAAGCTTCTTTTCTTTCGGTATTTAAAGGTTTTTCCAATCTGTATATCAAGATCTAAATTAGCACCAAGTCTTTTAGAATAGGGCTTTCCATAAATGGGTTTTACGTACTGTTTACCGTCATAAGTATAAGGCTCGGTACCAACAATTGGCGTGTAGGGAGAGCCAGAAGCAAGTTTTGCATTGGCTGATAAACGCCAATTTTTACCAAATTGATAATTTGCGCCTATTTGTAAGGTGTGTGGGATATCACCCTCAAAGCTGTATTGTTTTTTCGTATTGGTATTGAGTTGGCGTTTAGCATTTACATACGTGTAAGCCACCATAACATCAGCGTTGCTAATATTTTTCTTATACGTAATGTCTGTTCCATAGGCCTCGCCCTCACCCACTGCCTCATAATTATTTAAATCATCCGAGATCGCTAAATTTTCAAACGTTTTAAAGTAAGGCTCAACTGTAATTGATGAATTTTTAGACAATGTTTTTTGCAAACTAAGCATGTAATGATTTGAGACTTCATGCGTTTTGATCTTGGGATTACCAAAGCCTTTGATCATCGTAAGCGTGGATGGTCGTTGGGAGTACCTACCCACCGAAACTGCCGCTGAAAAATCATCACTAAAGTCATGGACAAAGGCAGCTCGAGGATCAACCCCCGAACCAAGCTTTTGAAAATCTGATTTCCATGCTCTTAAACCATAACGTAAGTGGTTGCTTGGGGTAACATCCCATATATCTTGCGCAAATAAGGAAAGCTCATTGGCTTTAAAGGTTTTATCAAGACTAATAACTTCAGCGCCGGTCGTAATATCGCCAAAGTCATTGGTAGCAGGTACATTCGATTTTACTTTTGTGGGCGCTTGAACATTAATAAATTCACCACCAAGGGTGACCTTATGTTTATCATATTCCTTCACCGTTTCATGGAATAACCCGTATTCTACAACTTCAGTATCAACAAAGTAGTCAGCATTAAAAAAGCTCGCATCTTGCTTGCTGTATAAGCGATATAATAAAGTATTTGATGAAATATCATCACCAAGATGAACCCATCGAGCCCCCACAGTGTTTGACTGCTGTTTTATATCAACTTTACCAATTGCCACAGGGTCTTTTTCAATATTATAAGTATCATTAACTTTTAGCTGATCTTGAGCCATAACAGCTTCAAGTGAGAAAATATTATCCCCTTTTTGATGAGACAGAATCATTTGCCCATCATAAAACTGTGGGTACAAAGTAACCTCAGTGTGTTTACGTTTGTCATCCTCATCTTCACTAAATTTATCGAGTAACTTATCAGCAATCAAATCTAAATAAGAACGTCTGCCGCCAATAAAGAGATTAGTATTTTTCCCTAGCTTTGCATCGTAAGCAAAGTCAGCATCATATAAACCAATATGAACACGCCCCTCACCTGTCCCCGTTGGATACTTTGGTGTGATATCGACAATTGCCCCCATAGCACCACCATAAGTTACATCAAAACCACCAAGGTAGGCATCAATTTGATCAACCATTTCAGGGGCGATAACCGAATGTATACCCCCTAAGTGAAATAAATAGCCGACAGGAAAATGATTTAAGCTAAACCGTGTTTCACGCGGTTTTGAACCATGAATATAAATCTCTGCACTGCTATCATTATTAGAACTGGCTACACCTGCAAAAGTTTTTAGTGCTTTAACCGGGTCACCGTTACTTCCAGCTACCTGTAATGCACGCTTGCCACTTATTTGCTTTTGCATCGGAGCCGCTTTTAAATAACCCTCTTTTTGAAAAACCGTATCACCAGCATAAGCAGCATCACTTTTAATATCAGCAACAGCAACTTGCGGTGTAGCTTCTACGCTTGCTTCTACTTCTATAATGTCTAGCTCAATACTGTCTGAAACAACTTCGGCACTTGTATAAACAGGCAAACTTGACAGCCCTAGAGTTACTAATATTTTAAGGTATTTCATTTCTCTCCTCTAAAAAACAATATATAAATTTATTTAATGAAGAGATAATACCAGAACGGAAAAAGGGCTATGTAATAAAATGTTATAGATTTGTTACACAGATACGACGATCTACCGAAAAGGGTAAACAATGGAATTTTCCACACATCAATCAACGAATAATTTACTTATTATTTTTCTTTCGCTTCTGACTGGTGCAAAGGTCTCTAATTAATACTTATTCTTAAGTTATCAATTAAACGTGCCTTGCCTAACCATGCGGATGCTAATACGACCAATTCATTATCGCTCTGCGTCGCAATCGATAAATCAGCGGCATTACGAATTTCTATATAATCTGTTTTAAAGCCAATTTTATTCAAGTCTTCAGCGACAGATTTTTGTAATTCAGAATAGTTTAACGCTTTAGTACTGATGACTTGGCTTTTTATTTCTTGAAGAGTTTCATACAGATGAGGCGCAACTATTTCTCTCTGCTCTTTATTAAGATAGTTATTTCGGGAACTCATCGCCAGTCCGCTTTTTTCGCGAGCTGTCGGTGCCGATATTATTTCAATCCCAAAATCTAAATCTTTTGCCATGCGACGAATCAACATTAACTGTTGGTAATCTTTTTCACCAAATATAGAAATATCCGGTTGCACTAGATTAAATAATTTAGCAACGATTGTTGCAACCCCCGAGAAGTGGCCGGGGCGCGAATCCCCTTCTAAAATATCACTAATGCCATCGACTTCTACTCGGGTTGTTCCGCCTTCGGGATACATTTCAGCGGAACTCGGTAAAAAAACCAAATCAACATTTTCTTGTTTTAATAACACCAAATCATTCTCAAGTGTTTTTGGGTAGCTCGCCAAATCTTCTGGTTTATCAAACTGTGCAGGGTTTAAAAATATCGACACGACCACTCTATCAGCGACTTCTTTAGCTTTACGTACCAGAGATAAATGACCATCGTGTAAATTACCGAGCGTTGGCACAAACGCCGTTGTTTCGGCATTTGCTCGAAAGCCCCTCATTACAATGCGTAGCTCATCTTTATCGTGTGCTTGAATCATGCTCTTACAAACCTCATTTTTTACGAAAAGATAGAAGCATCAAAAAAAGCATTGCTCATCTGCAGGGAAAGATTCGTCCCGAACCGCTTGCGTATAGGCTTTAATGGCTTCAGGAATATTTCGTCCATCGACCAAAAAATTAGCAGTAAACTTGGGTGCGAGTGAGGAAATACCAATCATATCTTGTAAAACCAGTACCTGACCGTCACAGACTCGCCCAGCACCAATACCAATGGTTGGAATTTCTAACTCATGGGTGATTTTTTCTGCTAAATCAACCGGCACACACTCCAAAACTACCGCATCAGCACCCGCATCTTGTAACGCTAAAGCATCTGTCCGCATTTGTTTTGCAGAATCCTCTTCACGACCCTGCACTCTATAACCACCTAATTTATGCACGGTTTGCGGCGTTAAACCTAAATGCGCACAGACAGGCACGCCATGTCGTGTCATATGCCTAACTGTTTCTAATTGCGCCTCACCACCTTCTAGTTTTACAATATGTGCTAAGCCTTCTTGCATCAACCTTGCGGCATTTTTAATCGCTTGATTTGGATTGGTATAACTCATAAAGGGCAAATCAGCCATTACCATTGCTCTTTTACATTGAGGTACAACCGATTTTGAATGATAAATAATATCATCAACTCGAACTGGCACAGTTGAATCATGCCCTTGCATCACCATACCAAGAGAATCACCTACCAAAATAACATCCACACCTTGCTCATCAATGACCCGTGCAAAACTGGCATCGTAAGCGGTCAATAAAACAATTTTTTCACTGTTTTGCTTCATACTGCGAAGCGTTTTAACGGTAATGCGTTTAGTCATAATATTTTTAACCGTGGTAGAGAGAAATATCCTTTAGCGCCGATTTTGGCAGAGCATCAATACAGGACTTTATAGTGATACTTGCACTTTTTTTCAAGTCAACTTGTAAATCTGCTCGCAAATCATTCAAGGGCAACAAAACAAAAGCACGCTCACATATTCTTGGGTGAGGCACAGTTAAACGTTTGGTGTTAATCACCGCATCACCATAAAATAATAAGTCTAAATCCAAGGTTCTTGCGCCCCAACGAACTACGCCTTTTCGGGTGCGTTGATTATCATTTTCAATACTTTGCAAAAAATCTAATAACGGCTTTGCTTGATAAGTAGTTATAAAACGAACAACTGCATTGAGATAATCTGGCTGATCTTGTGGCCCATGTGGTTTACTTTGATAAAACGGGGATACGTTAAGCTGATTTATTAAAGGTGATGACCGTAATGCTGTAATCGCTTTATTCAAATAAGCCTCTGAGTCACCTAAATTACTCCCCAGTGCCACATAACAAATATCTTTCTCGCCTTCATCTTTAGCACTATCAGCCCGTTGCTGTTGCACACTCATTTAACTATTTTTTTTACGTCGTCTAGTACGACCACGGCTTTTATTATTCCCTTGGGATAGCGCCGCCTGACACATTGCCAGCTTTTCAGACTCATCAACCTCTTGTATTAAAGTCCACCACTCACATTCATAGGGGTCTATCTCGCCCGCATGCGCCCGTAAGCACATAAAATCATAAGCGGCTCGAAAGCGCCTATGCTCCATAAAACCTGTTACGCGACGCATATTTTTAAATTGAAAACGCCCTTGCATCGTCCAGATTTCACGAGTCATATTACTAAACCGTCTAGGTACGGATAATGCCTTAACCTGCTCTGCAAAGGCATCTGTTGCGGCTAAATGTACTGATTGTAATTCCGGATTACCCAACTCGCTGTACATTTTAGAGCCTTCATTCACTCGTTTCCATAGCAATACCGCAAATAAAAATGCTGGAGTTACAGGCTTACCCGCACGTATTCGTTTATCGGTGTTTTTCAACGCAGCAGCCACCAAACGTGTATAGGATGCATCATCAGATTCGCCTGCTTCATCCTCTAGCAAACTCGTTTCTGCTAAGGGGAATAACCATTTAAACAGATCATATTTACGCAAAGTATCCAAAGTCTTTTGTGCTTGCCCACCATGAAATAGCTTTAACACCTCATCAAATAAGCGCGCAGGTGCAATATTTCCTAACAAACCTGAAAGCTCTTTAATTGGGGCTTCGGATGCAGGCTCAATCGTTAAATTTAGTTTTGATGCAAACCTCACTGCACGCAACATTCGCACGGGGTCTTCTCGATAACGTACAACAGGATCGCCAATCATTCGTAGCTGGCGTTTTTCTAAATCATCCATCGCACCCACGAAATCAAGGACATCGCCCGACACTAAATCATAAAACAAGGCATTAACGCTAAAGTCGCGGCGCAAGGCATCCTCTTCAACCGTGCCGTAAACATTATCGTGAATAATTCGCCCGTGATCACCCGTCTGGCCTTTGTCAGTCTCATCGTGCGGTGCGCGAAAGGTTGCTACTTCGAAATATTCACGGCCAAAATGGACATGCGCCAACCGAAATCTGCGGCCAATAATACGGGTCGATGGGAGCACTTGCTTAACCTGCTCTGGTGTAGCACTGGTGGCAATATCAAAATCTTTAGGGTGTTTGTTTAATAATAAATCACGCACTGCACCGCCGACTAAATAAGCTTCATAGCCTGCATCCGTAAGTGCTTGCAGAATTGAACGTGCTTTTTTGTCGATTTCTCTCGAGTTAAGGCCGTGCTGTGTGGCTGGTACGCGTAAGGGTTGACTCATTCAGGCAAAAAATTCCAAACATACAAAAAGGAGCTTAGCTTAACATAAGCGGCACTACTTTAGCGATACCAGCCTGTGATGATTTATTGGCATATTTTCAAATAACTAGCAACTACTGATTTCATCCCTTGTTCGATTGATTCAATCGTTAAGGCATGACCAATAGACACTTCTAAAATATTGCCAATGGTTAAGAATTTTTGTAGATTCGATAAATCTAAATCATGCCCCGCATTCACAGCAATGCCTAATGACTGCGCAAGTTCAACTGCCTTTTTATACTCTGTAAAGACGGTTTGGTGATTAGCAGAACCGTACGTATTTGCATATAACTCTGTATAAAGCTCAATACGCTGTGCTGTAGTATCAGCAACTTGCTTAATTTGTTGAATATCAGGATCAAGAAAAAGCGCACTACGAATATTAGTTTCATTCAAAGCCTGACATATATTCAATAAGAAACCACTGTGCTGATTTAAATCCCAACCGTGATCCGATGTTAACTGATCAGGACTATCTGGCACGAGAGTGCATTGCGTAGGTTTTAGCTCGTGTACCAGTTTTAAAAAATCAGCTGATGGGTAGCCTTCGATATTAAGTTCAACACCTGATTTATTGGCTAAAAGCTCAGCCAAATCATAAGCATCTTGGCGAGTGATATGACGCTCATCGTCTCGCGGGTGAATGGTTATTCCCTGCACACCCAAGGCAATAAACTTTTCAGCAAACTCAATCACACTTGGGTAGTCACGCCCTCTTGAGTTTCTCAATAAAGCAATTTTATTGAGATTTACACTTAACAATAGTCATCGTTTTTACCTTTATTTTATAAAGACTTAATCAAGTCATTGATACAGCCACCCAAGCACTTAATACCCTCTTCGATGGCAACTTCATCCATCGTCACGTAGCTTAATCGCAAAGTGTTTTGCTTTACCTCATCCCCCACATAAAAAGGGTTTCCCGGCACAAAGGCTACTTTTTTCTTTATCGCTTTATCAAATAACTCCATCGACGATATCGACTTAGGCAAGGTCACCCAGATAAACATACCGCCTTCTGATTCAGCCACATCAATATCTTTAGGGAAGTATTTTTCAATCGCCTGCACCATGGCTTGTTTTTGTTTTGCATAGAATTGAATAATTTTCTCAACATGTTCATCAATAGGGTTATCTTCTAAATATTGAACAATCACGCGCTGTGAGAAATAGTTGGTGTGCAAGTCAGCTGCCTGTTTAGCAATCACTAAAGGCTTCATTAACCACTTAGGCGCAACAATCCAGCCGAGTCTAAATGACGGGGTTATGATTTTTGAGAACGAACCGAGCAATATGGTTTGTTCTGGCAGAAACGCCATAAAGTTACTTTTTGCTTTACCGCTAAAACGCAACTCACCATAGGGGTCATCTTGGATCAGCAATGTATCAAAGCTAGAGACGAGATTTGCTACAGCCTCCCTATTACTTTGAGAATAAGAAATCCCCGTAGGGTTTTGAAAATTTGGCACGGTGTAAACCAGCTTGGGTTTGTGCGTATTTAATGCGTGTTCCAAAGCAGCAATATTCATCCCCTGATTATCAACTGCAACAGTTTGCATCACGGGTTGATACAATGAAAACGCCTGAATTGCCCCCAAATAACCAGGGTTTTCGATAACGATCGAATCACCTTTGTCGAGTAAAACCTTACCCAATAAATCCAATGCTTGTTGGGAGCCGTTAGTGATTAAAATATTCTCTGGTGAAATTTCTAAACCCTGTTTATCTTTGTAGCGCTGAGCAATCCAATTCCTTAATTGGCTGTCGCCTTCACTATTGGCATACTGCAATGCCTGTTTCCCGTTATTTTTTAAAACCTTATAACTCGCCTCTTCTAATGCGCTAATAGGAAATAAGTCCGCACTCGGCAAGCCTCCTGCAAATGAAATCACATCAGGCTGACTGGAGACTTTTAAAATACGCCGGATAAACGACTCAGGTACATTTTTAATACGTTTTGACAGTAGATTTTCCATAGTCACTCTCCTTATTTCAGCTTACCTTTTAGCCTAGCGCTCATCACAAAAATGACTAACCCTAATAATATTAGCCCTGACGAACTGAGTTTTATAACGCTAATCTCTTCGTTAAAAATAACTACTGATGCGATAAAACCAAAAACAGGAACCAAAAGTGACGTAGGGGCAACGGTTGAGATTGGATATTTTTTCAATAGATTATTCCACACCCAATAAGCAAATAGCGTTGTTATATAAACCTGAAATAAAATGGAAAATATCGCCCAACCATCAATGCCCTTTAATGCTGTAATCAGTGAAAATTGCTTATCTGTAAGCTCTGCCAATAGCAATAACGGGAGAGGTGAGAATAAGCTCGACCACGCCATAAATGAAAAGACATTTTTGGGTGATAACTTTTTAATCATTACATTGCTCAACCCCATCGAAAATGCGCCCACAATAACTAGCAATAAAGCAAATAAATTGGATGACTCGTTATTTGAAAATATCAATAACAACAAACCTGAAAGAGAAATCAGCATCGCTAATATCTGATAACGATTAAGCTTTTCAGCAAAAAAGAAATAACCAAAGATAATCGTAAAATAGGCACTTAGCTGTAATAACAGCGATGCCACGCCCGGCGATGCACCTAAACGAATCCCCAGATTAACCATTCCCCATAAACCAACACCGAATAACAATCCGTAAACTGCCACCCAAATAAACTTTACCTCTGGCCTCGGTAGAAAAAACACCAAAGGAATTGCCGTCAATAAAAATCTTAAAGCCGCCAATAAAAAAGGATCCATCGTGCCCAAGCCCAGTTTAATCACTGAGAAATTAATGCCCCAGATAAAGGTAACTAACAGTGCAAACAAACCATCTTTTTTAGTCACTGAGCTCACCCCTAAAAATTGTCACCGCTTCCCCCGATACATTGACTCGATTATCGAGTAACTCAACACTTATGTCTCCTCCGCGCTGTGATACTTGCCTGGCTTTCATTTTAGTTTTACCTAGTTTTTCAGCCCAATACGGCGTTAATGAACAGTGCGCTGAACCTGTGACAGGGTCTTCATCAATACCTACTTGAGGCCCAAACACACGTGATACAAAATCGACGTCACTATCCTTATGGGCTTGCGCTGTAACGATCACACAACGCACTGGAATTTGAGCAATTTGTTGTATCGAGGGCTGTAATTCTGCTACTGCTGCTTCACTCTCTAATTCAACCAATAAATCCAAACCTGCCTCATACGTTGCCACAGTGGGTGCACCTAGCGCCATTTCTAAACCGACTGGCTGCTTGCAGGCCTTTAAAGAATCAATAGGGAAGTTCATTTCCATCAATGAGCCAATTAACTTAACTGTTAAGCGCCCACTCAAGGTATCAAATAAAGCGGCCTTGTTTTTTTCGAGTAAACCTTCTTGCCATAATATATGTGAGGTTGCCAAGGTTGCATGACCACACAAATCGACCTCGGTTGTCGGGGTAAACCAACGAAGTGAAAATTTGCCATCAGCTTGAGCCTGCACAAAGGCTGTTTCTGATAAATTCATCTCTGCCGCTAACGCTTGCATCCACTTTTCATTCGCGGCATAACCTTCGGGTAACACGCAAACACAGGCGGGGTTACCTTTAAACTTATCGTTAGTAAATGCATCAACTTGGTAGATTTTCATACTATAATTTCTCTCAACGGTAAGCCCACTTATCAAAACCTACTTGGTAAGCTTCATTAAACAAAAATACGGCAAATAACAACAGTAACCCAAACGCTAAATAGGAAAAGTTATCTTTTAATAACCGTGTACCTAGCTTGCCTATTAAAATATAAACAACAAACATAAAGCTAGAAACTAGCAACATACTAACTCCAAAAATTAAAGCATTAGTAACTGTGCCTTGGCCAAGTTGATTCGCAATCACAGCGCCTGAGGGAAACAACAACCATATTTTCGGCGATAGCAACATAATCATCGCTAAATTCACAAAGCCGAGTTCAAAGGTGCTGTTTGACTGTTTATTTTTCAAAGTTTTGTAGGCGAGGTATAAAATATACATGCCACCTAATAGATAAAACAGCAAATCAATCTGTGAAAAATATTGGGTTACCTGCCCAATAAATAGCACGCTTACGATTGCCTGAGTAAACTGAACCGTGATATTGACAGGGAAAAATACGTTAAAGTAAAATTTCGCCACCTCAGGATAACTTAGCCTTCTTGTTGCCTCCATTACTGATATCCACACAGGACCAGGCGTAATATAAAATACCCCCCAAAACACGATTATTTTATACAATATACCGATATCCATATTTCTTACTCTTTGATATTTTCAAACTCTTTAAATGCTTTGCAATTTTGTTTTTTGTTTTCCTTTCGTATCGAAATTTTCAGGCTTAAGCCATAATTCAAATCTCTTTTTTGCGTTTGACCATTCACTATCTAACAGGGAATACCAAGCTGTATCACGGTTTCTTTTTTTCACCACTAATGCTTGGCGAAAAACACCTTCAAAACTAAAGCCAAAACGTAGCGCAGCACTTTTAGATTTCTCATTAAGTGCGTTACATTTCCATTCACACCGCCTGTAACCTAGTTCATCAAACACAGACTGCATCAATAAAAAAATTGCTTCAGTCGCTACGGGTGTGTTTTGTAGTTTAGGAGAAAAGTGTACATGGCCCACTTCGATGACACCGTGTATTGGGTTAATACTCAAATAGCCAGCAAGACCTATAGCCTCATTACTTTGTTGATCAACGATGGCATAAAGCATAGGATCAGAACCACTCGTAATAAATTGCAGCCATTGCTTAAAGTCTGCAATTTTTTCAAAGGGCCCATAAGGTAAATATACCCAATTTCTATGCTCAGCATCTTGGGAGAAGGCATTAAAGAGAGCCTCAGCATGGTCATTGATACTTAACACCTCCAGCTTGCAGTATTGACCAACTATAGTTGCTTTACTTGGGAAGTTAGCACCTGACCAGTTATCAACTACGCTCCCTAAAACTTGACTGTTTTTATCTTGCACTTTAAATTCCATAACTTTCGACTTGCTAACAACTATAACGATATGTCATATTAATATACAGATGCAGAATATTTAATATACTAGAGTACAGTTAATGGGTTTCACAACTGTACTCTTTTTTAACAAGGTAATTGTATGCCAACACTCTATCAACAAGTCGCCGATCATATTAGCGATCAAATCAATAACGGTTTGTTACAATCTGGGGAAAAAGTCCCCTCAGTACGCCAGTGCTCTGCCGAAATGGGCCTGAGTATGACGACGGTTATCCGTGGGTATGAGCTATTACAAGATCAACTCTTAATCGAACCACGTCCTCAATCGGGATTTTATGTTAGAGCGCCCTTTGAGAAGTCAACCCCGCCAAAAATAAGTCAGCCCGAGTTAACGCCATCGGAAGTTAACCTCGATGACTTGGCGGTACGCTTACTTCAAACCTCAAAAGATAAAAACGTCATACAACTTGGTACAGCGCCGCCTCAAACGGATGTTCCCTCCGTTAAACTGATTAATCGCATCATGATCAAAGTGATTAAAGAAGATGATAGCATCGCTGAATATGACCCGCCTCCGGGTAATGCAAACTTACGCCGACAAATTGCGCGGCGTATGCTTAACGCAGGAGTGAATATAAATCCGAATGAGATTGTTATTACCACCGGCTGCCAAGAAGCGATGACGCTTTGCTTACGTGCAGTAACTAAACCTGGGGACACCGTTGTTATTGAGTCACCCAGTTACTTTGGCACTTTAAAAGCGATTGAAACTTTGGGCTTAAAAGCTTTAGAAATTCCCACTGATGCTGAGACGGGCATGAGCTTAACGGCGTTGGAGCTTGCTTTACGCGAATGGAATATCAGCGCCTGCATCCTTACACCTAACTTCAGTAATCCGCTGGGTTATTGCATGAGTGATGAGAACAAACAAAAGCTACGAACTCTGCTACAACAAGCGGAAATTCCAATCATTGAGGATGATATATATTCAGAGCTTAGCTACAGCACGCAACGCCCAAAGGCGATTAAGTCATTTGATGAAACAGGGGCTAACAGTAATGTTTTACTCTGCTCTTCTCTATCTAAATCACTCTCTCCGGGTTTGCGCATTGGCTGGGCGATTCCGGGAAAATACCTTAAACAAGTGACTCAACTAAAAGTCAGTAATAGTATGGCGGGGGCGACTCTGCCCGCACTGACGGCAGCGCGTTATCTTGAGATGGGAATATTTGATCGACACCTGCGTCAAATGCGTCGTTATTACAAAGAAAAGCGAGATTATTTTTTACACTTAGCCTCAGAACACTTACCTAAAAATACACGTTTAACACATCCACAAGGGGGGTATGTCATTTGGCTGGAGTTAGATAAAAGTGTAGACAGTATGAAACTTTATGAAAAGGCACTCGCCAAAAACGTCAGTATTGCCCCAGGGCCTTTATTTTCGGCATCGGGGCAATACAAGAACTTCATCCGTGTTAATTATGGAAAAGCCAGCAAGTCTAACCTAGAGAAAGCAATGATCACATTGGGCGTGTTGTTGAGCTAAACAGACAACTCGGCACTGTCCGATGGGCAATTAATAACCTTATCAACCTTCGTATCTTCAGGAAACTCCTGTGCCACAATCCACACTTGCGTAATCACATCACTA
Organism: Thiotrichaceae bacterium; assembly: GCA_026989335.1. GTDB lineage: Bacteria > Pseudomonadota > Gammaproteobacteria > Thiotrichales > Thiotrichaceae > Cocleimonas. The sequence goes on along the minus strand of JALSJN010000051.1, from coordinate 23,191 downwards.
ATATTTGGCAAGGCATTCAAGGTAGATTGGGTGCGTTGTGGATCGAAGAAGGCAAAGGGTTCATCGAGGAATATAAACTGCTGTTTATTAGCGGTATTTTTTGCTAACTCTTCCGACATCGCTAAGCGTAACGCCAGCATAATTTGGCGCTGAGTGCCTGATGAAATCTCATCAAAGTCCATATATCCGCGCTTCTCATCAGAATGAACCTGCACCGTAAAATCATCAGCGACTCGGACTTTTTTATAACGCCCTTCAGTAAACTTAGGCAAGCTTTTAGCCGTTAACTCAGTAATATTTTTATTAAATAACGAAATCGAGTCTTCTGCAGCACGTTGCATAAGTCCCATTGAGGTATTATTTACTGCGATTTTCCTTTCACTGTCATCAATTACCGCATTAAGTGATTTAAGTTTTGCGCGTAGCTTCCCAGCACCATCAGAGCGTTTCTTTTCTTTTTCAATATCTGCACTCAATGACTTAGATAAGCTACTAATATCAGTATTTTGTTTATTGAAAGTGTCGGATAAACGAAGTACTGCCGCATTAATTTCTTCTGGGTCTGCCTCATAAGCAGTGGCATTTTCTGCTAAAGAATCCAAATTATTAAATTGCTCTTCTGGGGGCACAGAAAACAAAGTCGAGTCTATAGCGGCCTTATCCGTAGCAGTGTTATTTTGCATTAAACTGACAACACGTTCTGGCAACACACTCTCAACACTAGAAGTAACCACACCATGACTTTTTTGCAAAGTTTTAGAAAAACCTTCCGCCTCACCACTAAGCGCATGCATAACTTGTTTTGCTTTTCCGCGAACTATCAAACTAATTAAAAAACCAATACCTGCAATGATGCTAATGGGGAGTACCCATGTTGCAATACTGCTATGTGTATTAGCTAACTCATCCAAACCGAAAATATTTATTAACGGGTTATCCAATAGCTTGGGCCGGAAATAGTTGACCATCCATAGTAAAAATGATGCCAACATAATAGGAAAAAATAAGAAAGACAAAAAACCAAAGAAGCCACGCTTTTTTCGCGTACCAAAAAAGCTTGTAGAGTTTTCAGCGTATTGCTTTTCATTTTCCGATAACTCTGTCAATAAAGTTTGGCGTTGTTGTTTTTCGTTCTCCAAGGTTTGGTCTGCATCAACGAGTTCAGGCAACCATGACTCGTCTAGTTTTATTGCATCCAAGGACGACTTAGTTGTGACCACTTCCGGTTTAGTGGTATTAATCTTGTCTTGGTTTTTAGTATTATCGTCATCCAGCTCACTGCTTATCGCCGCATAATCACCAATACCTGCCATTTTTTTAATGGTGGTACTTTGCGGCTCTGGTGTTGTTAATTCACGCTGAACTAAATAAAAAGAGTTTGCAAAGGCATCGTAATCAAAACCAATAACTTTATTTAAAACCTTGCTTACCTCCACTTCACCTTCTAAAGCTTTTGGTGCCCTCCCTCCGCCGAGAAGAAGTCTTTCGAGCTTAACTTTTACGTTACCTTTTTCATCAACACTTCGGTACAAATTAAAGTTATTGTCATCGGCGGTCGTAAAATTGACGCGCACTTCAGCTGCATCCGCACCCCAGTAAACCAGCTTCGAGAGATTGTTTTTATCTAATGAAAAAGTACGACCAAATAGAGCAAAACAAATCGCTTCCCCAATACTAGTTTTACCTGATTCATTTTTACCTGAAACGATAATTGTGCCATTAGCGGGAATGTCTGTTACTTCGAGTTTACTGTATTTTCGGAAGTTTTCAGCAAAGAGTGAATTAATCAGCATCGAAAATCTCTCCTATCGCAATAGAATCATCGAGATTTTCAACGACTTGCTTTATCGCATCCTGATAAACAGGGAGATCGAAATCACTTTGTTGCGATTGTTTTTTAATATCATCTTTACAAAACTCTGCAAAGCGTTTTGCTGTTCCACTAAGACGTTCGGTTTTTAACCAACGTAACTCCAATTCTGCTGACATCCCCTTCTCCCGAAATTGCTTTCAAGATAGAATTTTAGCATATAAAAAAGCCCTGCTGAAAAATCATGCAGGGCTTTTTTTATAACACTTAAAATTTAAGATTAGTTCTTCATGGAATTGAAAAACTCTTCATTCGTTTTGGTTTTCTGAAGCTTATCAAATAAGAACTCCATCGCCTCAACCTCGCCCATTGGATGTAAGAATTTGCGTAGTATCCAAAGTGATTGTAGCTCATCCTCACTCACCAATAACTCTTCACGACGCGTACCTGAACGATTGACATTAATTGCTGGGTAAACACGCTTCTCAGATATTTTACGATCTAGGTGTACTTCGGAGTTACCGGTTCCTTTAAATTCTTCATAGATAACCTCATCCATTTTAGAGCCTGTATCTACAAGCGCTGTTGCTAAAATCGTTAAACTACCACCTTCTTCAAGGTTACGTGCCGCACCGAAGAATCGTTTAGGCCGATGTAACGCATTCGCATCCACACCACCGGTTAACACTTTTCCAGATGAAGGAACAACCGTATTATACGCACGTGCTAAACGGGTGATTGAATCTAACAAAATAATCACGTCTTTTTTATGCTCAACCAAGCGTTTGGCCTTTTCAATCACCATTTCAGCAATTTGTACATGACGTGAAGCTGGCTCATCAAAGGTCGATGAAACCACTTCACCACGCACCATGCGTGACATCTCGGTTACCTCTTCAGGACGTTCATCAATTAACAAAACAATCAAGTGTGCATCAGGGTGATTGGTCGCGATGCTTTGTGCGATATTTTGCAACATCATTGTTTTACCCGCTTTTGGCGGAGCAATAATCAAACCACGCTGACCTTTACCAATCGGCGCAACGATATCAATCACTCGAGCAGTAATATCTTCGGTACTACCGTTACCACGCTCCATACGTAAACGCTCGTCAGGATGTAGCGGTGTAAGATTTTCAAATAAAATTTTATTTCGCGCGTTCTCGGGTGGCTCAAAGTTTATAGTGTCTACTTTTAGTAGTGCAAAGTATCGCTCACTATCTTTAGGGGTACGAATCTTACCAGCAACCGTATCACCTGTTCTTAAACCAAAACGACGGATCTGGCTAGGAGAGACATAAATATCATCTGCCCCTGCAATATAGTTACTGTTACTTGAGCGCAAAAATCCAAAACCATCTTGAAGGATTTCCAACACCCCATCGCCATAAATATCTTCTTTCTCTTTAGCCGCAGCTTTAAGTATCGCAAAGATAATATCTTGCTTGCGGGCACGTGACATGCCATCAACGCCCTTTTCTTTGGCGATGGCAATAATTTCATTGGGTGATTTTTGTTTAAGATCAGAAAGATTCATAGAGTAAAGTATTATTTAATGTATTTATAAAATATTACAACATACAGGTAACAATAGGAGTAAGTGCCAATGAATAAATTGCTTTTATCTATCAAATTTTATGAAAGTTTGGTGGAATATTAACAACTCAGAATAAACACGGCCTTTAATTAACGAAACTAGCATTTAGTTCGTTCAGCATGAAGTAGTTTAGGAAAAGATTCACATTAGATTAATGCAAATACTGCCCCACTATATCATGTCACGCCGCTTTAAGTCTACACCCTAATTAGGTTAATGTACTTTCAATATAAATTCGCTAACAATTTAGAATAAATTAACATGTGCTACTCTAGCTAGACTACCGTTTATTCTAAATAACGCCTCCGTTCAGCAATTTTAACTTTGGCAAAGCCACCATAATAGTTTAAAATCTGATCACTATTTACGCATTACTTATACATTTTTTAATACATCGATACGGAAATTATGACTATTAAAGCCCTCTCTCTCGGAATTATTGTCTCTGTTACTACCTTTGTAACAGGCTGTTCAAGTCTCTACCCCCCAGGAATGCCTTCACTTGATACTGGCAAAGCCGTAAAGCTAACGAAAGCAGTGCCAGGCAGAGATTACACAGTTGTTCCTATTGACTACAATGTAATACGCAAAACACGAGGACGCTACAGACACAATAATAAAATGAGAGCCACCAACAAGGGTCATGCTAGAGGCACTGGCGGTTACAAATATATTCTTGCACCACAAGATATTTTAAGCATTACGGTATGGGATCACCCCGAGCTAACTATCCCTGCGGGAGAGTTTAGATCAGCAACCTCTGCAGGACACCAAATTGCTCCTAATGGTACAATCTTTTTTCCCTATGCGGGCAAGGTTATGGCTGGCGGAAGAACAACCGCTCAAGTTCGTGCGGATTTAGAAAAAAAGCTCGCTAAATTCATCACAAAACCCCAAGTTGGTGTTGCTGTCGCTGCTTACAGAAGCCAAAAAACATTTATCTCCGGAAAAGTAAATAAGCCCGGAACCTTTCCAATTACCGATGTCCCTTTAACTATTAGAGATATCATTGCAAAGTCTGGCGGGCTATCTGAAGATGCGGCAGATACTGGTTTGTTTATTCACAATAAAAAACAAATCCCGATAGATTTAGCAGCCTTGTACCGTAAAGGCGACAACTCACAAAACTATGTATTACGCAATGGTGATTCGCTACACATTGATAAACTAGACCCTTACAAAAAGGTGTTTGTGATGGGCGAAGTACTCAACCCTGGTAATGTAACTATTGACCGCTTCGGGCTCTCACTTGCAGAGGCCTTAAGTACCGCTAAAGGCGTCAATGAAGAAACGGCCAACCCAATGGGTGTATTTGTAGTTCGACAGGCCAACCCTAGAAAACCGACTATTTATCAATTACAAATGACCTCTGTACATGCGATGGCATTAGCGGAGCAGTTTTCACTACAGCCACGTGATGTTGTCTATGTAACAGCTACACCAATCACTCGCTGGAACAGAGTCATTAGCAAGCTACTACCAACATTCACAAGTGCCGGAGCAGCGCGCGCTGCCGTTAGGTAGTTAAACGTTTGAGTAGATACAAATAATGTTCAAAAATATCATGGTGGTCTGCATAGGTAATATATGCAGAAGCCCTATAGGCGAGGTGTTACTTAAAGAGCAACACCCTCACCTTAATATTTTTTCATCGGGGCTTGGCGCTTTGGTTGGCAAACCTGCGGATCCCTCCTCTGTTGAGCTAATGACAGAAAAAGGTATTGATTTAACCAACCACCGAGCACAACAAATTAACACTGTTCTGGTTGGCTCTGCAGACTTAATACTGGTCATGGAACAAAGTCATATTGATCGTATGCACTCCCAATACCCTGAGTCTCGCGGTAAAGTGTATTTAATTGGCAAGTGGATCGATAATCAGGAAGTTCCTGATCCCTACAAAAAAGACAAAGCTACATTTGCCAACGCTTCTAAGTTGATAGAAGCAGGAGTCGAAGCTTGGAAAAACAAGCTCTAGAATAATAATGGACAATAATCCGTATGACCGCACAAACACAACAAGATTTATCTTCGCTTAATCAAGAAGATGATGTAAATTTAAGGCAACTATTAAATACTATATGGCAAGGTAAATGGCCGATATTATTTCTTATTCTCGGTTTTTTTACGCTCTCTTTTATTTATGCTTATGGTAAAACACCTATCTACCAAGCAGATGCCCTACTTCAAGTTGAGAAGAAAAAAAGCGGCGTTCCGGGCTTGGAAGATCTTGCTGGACTATCTCTAGAAGATGCAACCGTTGGCACCGAACTCGAACTAATACGCTCAAGAAAAATTCTTGGCCTTGCCGTTGAGGCATTGAAGCTTGATATTATAGCCGAACCTAGACAGTTCCCACTCTTAAGCAATGTTTACCGCAAATTTTTCAGAGCCGCCGATGCCAACCCTCTTGGCAAGTTACCCTCTGTGTGGAGTAAATTTGATAACTACACACACAAGTTTGCTTGGGGCGATGAAAGAATCAGAATTGAAAGTTTAAAACTCCCAAGAAAGCTTCGCGACTTATCACTAACACTAATCGCTGAAAACGATAATCGCTTTGTTATTCTTGATAGTGACGAAAACCTACTTCTCAAAGGCAAAGTAGGTAGCCCTGCTATATCCAAAAATCGTGAAATTAAAATATTCGTCTCTGAACTAAAAGCCTTAGCAGGAACTCAGTTTAAACTTGAAAAAAAATCCAAACTTATTGCTATTGAAGCTCTACAGAAGAAATTACAAGCTGGAGAAAAGGGCAAAAAGACAGGCATAATGCAGCTAGCTCTTGAAGGGAAAGATAAAAAAGTAATCAGTCAAATTCTTGACCATATATCAAGAACATATTTAGAACAAAATAAATCACGTAGCTCAGAAGAAGCTAGCAATGCATTAGGATTTCTTGAAGAACAAGTAGGCCCAGTAAAGTCTTATCTTGAAAAAGCTGAAGCTCGTCTTAAACAATATAGAATAGAAAATAAGACAGCCGACTTATCTTTAGAAACTAGTGCGGTTTTGAATGTGGTTTCCACACTTGATACGGAATTACAAAAATTATCCTTAAAAAAAGATGAACTTAAACAACGTTATACAGACAACCACCCTACGATACAATCAATTGTTTCGCAAGAAAGGCAACTCAATAAACGCAAACAAGCAACCTTAGCTAAAATTGAACGCTTACCCAATAAACAACAGCACTTATTAAAGTTTGAGCGTGATTTTAAGGTAGCTAGCTCGATTTATAATGATGTTCTAAATAATATTCAAGAATTTAAAATAGCTAAGGCTAGTAGTGTAGGTAATGTTTATATCGTCGACTCAGCGGTCACACATAACAAAGCGGTTAAACCCAAGAAAGCACTTATTATAGCAATAGGCACCCTACTAGGCAGTATTTTTGGCCTGGGATTAGTCTTTTTAAGAAAGATGCTACGCAATACGGTTGAAGATCCCGAAGTGCTTGAAAGAAAAACAGGAATCCCTGTTTATGCATCAATCCCCCTTAGCAAAAGTGTCACGCTAACAAGCTTCCTTAGCACCAAAGACAGAAGACAAAAAACATTACTGGCCTTAGAAGACCCCACTGACTTAACGATTGAAAGTCTGCGCAGTCTTCGAACCAGCCTGCACTTTGCCTTACTTGAAGCTAAAAACAATATCGTGATGATAACAGGGCCGTCACCGAATACAGGAAAATCCTTTATTTCATCAAACTTTGCCGCTGTACTTGCGACCGCAGAGCAACGTGTTTTATTAATTGATGCTGATATGCGCAAAGGCTATTTACATAATGTATTAGACTTAGACGTATCACCCGGCCTATCAGAAATGATTAGTGGCAAGGTTGCTATTGAAGATGCGATACATACTATTGCTATCGGTGATCATAGCTTAGACATTATTACTCGCGGTCAAACACCACCCAACCCTTCTGAACTATTAATGCACAGTAATTTTGGCGACCTTTTAAACGGTCTTTCCAAACAATATGATTTGATTCTTATTGATACACCGCCGATTCATGCGGTTACCGACCCTGCTATTATTGGTAGTCATGCAGGCGTTGTTTTCATGGTGGCTTATGCGGGCTTACACCCTATGAGAGAAATTGAACACGCTGTTTCTCGTTTAGCACAAACAGGAATTGAAACCAAAGGCTTTATTTTTAATGGTTATGTGCCAAAGAAAGGTGGTTATGATTATGGCTATGGGTACTATTCTTACTATAGCGATTAACTTGGCGAATAATAGGTATTTTAAAGCTCACTCGTGATTAATCATTAAGCTACTGAGACCGCTGAAATGTCTTCTCGCTTTAGATCAATAAACTGGCGTACTTGTTTGGCAATTCCTTCACCTAACAATCCAATATCAGCTAATTGTTCTTCTCGGGTAGCATGCTCAATATAGTCATCAGGTATGCCTATATTTATTATTTGCGTGCGCAAACCCTCTTTATTTAAAAACTCGCTAACAGCGCTTCCCGCACCACCCTTTATCGCATTATCTTCCAGCGTTACAAGTAAGTCATGTGTATTGCACAACTCCCTTATCAAGTCTTTATCCAATGGTTTTACAAACCGCATATTAACAAGCGTAGCATCCAAATCTTCTGATGCACTCAATGCTTCATGTAACAAGGAACCAAAGAGTAACAAAGCGATGCGATTATGCGTTTGGCTATTAGCGCGCCGAATAATCTCTCCCCTACCAATCTCCAGCGCTTGCATTTCTTGCCGAACCTCTACCCCTGTTCCGATACCCCGCGGGTAACGAACAGCTGCTGGGCCATTGTATTGATATGCCGTGCATAGCATTTGACGACACTCGTCTTCATTACTTGGCGCCATCACTACCATATTCGGTATACAGCGAAGGTAAGAAAGATCGTAGTTACCCGAATGAGTCGGCCCATCAGAACCCACTAGCCCGGCTCGATCAATCGCAAATACTACGGGCAAGTTTTGTAGTGCAACATCGTGTATAAGCTGGTCATAAGCACGCTGTAAAAATGTTGAGTATATTGCCACAACGGGCTTCAAACCATCGCAAGCCATACCAGCAGCAAGCGTGACTGCATGTTGCTCTGCGATAGCAACATCATAATACCGATCAGGGAACTTTTTTGAGAACTCAACCAGACCAGAACCTTCACGCATAGCTGGAGTAATAGCGACTAAGTCTTTTTCAATAGCCGCCATATCACAAATCCACTGACCAAATACTTGTGTATAGGTTGGACTTGATTTTTCAGTCGATTTTTTCACCCCCGCTTCTAAGTCAAAAACAGATACAGCATGGTATTCAACAGGATCCTTCTCTGCAGGCTTGTAACCATTGCCTTTTTGAGTCACTACATGTAAAAACTTTGGCTCATTAATATCTTTAATATTTTCTAAAATTTTCACCAGCTCAATAACATCATGACCATCAACTGGGCCATAGTATACAAAACCCATTTCTTCAAACAATGTTGCTGAAGGCATAATCATGCCTTTGGTATGCTCCTCTGCCCGACGTGCAAAACGCTTCATCACAGGCGTATTTGATAATATTTTTTTACTCCCTTCACGCATGCTTGAATAGAAATGACCTGACAACAAACGCGCTAAATATTTACTTAAGCCGCCCACATTTGGCGAGATAGACATATCGTTATCGTTAAGAACAACCAGCATTTCAGTATCAATATCACCTGCATGGTTAAGTGCTTCGTATGCCATTCCTGCGGTCAATGCACCATCACCGATTACGGCAATAGCATGCCGATCAACACCCTGCATTTTTGCTGCCAACGCCATACCCAAAGTGGCGCTAATTGAAGTACTGGAATGCCCTACTCCAAAAGCATCATAGTTACTTTCATTTCGATTAGGAAAACCACACAAGCCATCTTTCTTTTTGATACTACCCAGTTCATCACGACGACCTGTGAGCAATTTATGCACATAAGCTTGGTGCCCAACATCCCATATTAACCGATCATTCGGCGTATCATAAACATAATGAAGAGCAACTGTTAGCTCCAAAGCACCTAAACCTGATGCTAAATGGCCGCCAGAGGTCGACACTGACTTAAGTAAGAACTCACGCACCTCTTCACAAAGCTCAGGTAAATCCTCTACCTTAAACTGTCTTAAATCATGCGGCGTTTTAATTTTATTTAGCATTTTATCCTAGCTTTCAAGTCTATATTACGCAATACGTTTTACTATAAATGCAGCAATAACTCGCAATAGTTCGGCTTCTCCACCAAAGCTTTCAACTGATCCAATCGCGCTTTGGTGCAGTGAGAAGAGCTTTCCTTTTGCTTTATCCATTCCCATAATTGATGGATAAGTGGGTTTATCCGCAGCGATATCAGAGCCTTGCTGCTTGCCCAAAGTTTCAGTATCACTCTGAATATCCAAAATATCATCACGTACCTGAAAAGCTAAGCCAATCGCATCCGCATAGTTTTTTAAAGCAAGACGTTTGTCCTCCATCTCCTCATTGTCTTTTTCGTTAGAGCAATAAGTCGCCATCAACACGCTTGCATGAATTAAAGCACCTGTTTTGTGGCTATGCATTCTCTCAAGCTGCCGCTCAGTCAAAACCTGACCTACTGCAGCCAGGTCAATAGCTTGCCCCTTCACCATACCCCTTACCCCCGATGCTTTAGCCAGAATATTGAGCATAGCGAGCTGATTTTTTAATGAAACTTGATCGTCTGACCGAGACAGTATATCAAAGGACAAAGCTTGTAGTGCATCACCTGTTAAAACAGCAGTTGCCTCATCAAATGCTTTGTGAACCGTTTTTCTACCACGCCTTAGATCATCATCATCCATACATGGTAAATCATCATGCACCAACGAGTAAGCGTGCATTAGTTCAATGGCTAATGCAGGTTTATCCAACGAGTCTACCGGCAAGCCCAGCGCTTCACCCGTCGCATAGACCAACAACGGCCGAACACGCTTTCCGCCGCCTAGCACCGCATAACGCATAGCATCAATCAACTTATTAGGTGACTCACTATTTGCAGCTAAAGGAAGAACACCTTCTAAAGCTTTTTCTATCCGTAGTTGGTAACGATTATTTTGCTGATCAAGCATTGCTTAAAGCCGGTGAAAAATCATCTTCTGTCTCACCATCTTCAGAAAGAATTTTTACCCTTTGCTCAGCATTAGTTAATGCTTTCTGGCAAACCCGACTTAACGTTATTCCTTTTTCAAACTCTTTTAAAGACTCTTCTAAGGAGAGGTTTCCTGCTTCAATTTTTGTTACCAAGCTTTCCAACTCAGCCATGGCTGACTCAAAATTAAGTGACTCTATTTTTTTTGTATTCATGCGTAGAATAGTGTTACTTCAAGCACAGAAATGCAAGTAAAACGCGCATAAAAAAAGCTACTAAACGTAGCTTTTTTACTCATACTAATTTGATACAGAACCTATCATGCAGTAATTATTGCCTTTAACTTATTGATTGCATTATTTTCAATTTGACGAATTCTCTCTGCAGATATTTGATATTTATCCGCTAAATCTTGCAAAGTGGCCTTTTTATCAACCAACCAGCGACTTGCTATAATATCTTTACTTCTCTCATCCAATGTCGATAAGGCATTTTTAAACAGAGTCTGCGTGTGGTTATCCCAATCGGCTGTTTCTACCGCATCAGATGGATCAACCGCTTCAGATTGCAAGTATTGACTTGGGTGATAAGCACTTTCATCATCTTCTTGACCTGGCGATAAGTCAAAACCTATATCTTGACCCGACATACGTTTTTCCATTTCCATCACATCTTTACTGGTCACACCTAAGTCTGAGGCAATATCGTTCACTTCTGCCTGATTCATCCACGCTAACCTTTTCTTTTTACTTCTTAAGTTAAAGAATAGTTTACGCTGTGCTTTGGTGGTAGCTACTTTTACGATTTTCCAATTTTTGAGAATAAACTCATGAATTTCAGCACGAATCCAATGCACCGCAAAAGAGACTAAACGCACATTAACCGAAGGATCAAAACGTTTCACCGCTTTCATTAAGCCGACATTACCTTCTTGTACAAGGTCAGCCAGCGGCAAACCATAACCACTGTAACCACGCGCAACCTTAATGACAAAACGTAGGTTGTGCATAATAAGCTGACGCGCCGCTTCTAAATCATCATTTTCACGTAGCTTAACCGCTAGCGCTTGCTCTTCTGATTTCTTTAAAACAGAAATCTCACTAACTGATTGCATATAATTTTCTATGCTTCCAGAAAGAATAGGCAAAGTATTGTCAGGTATTGTAAGTGTATGCGTCATATCATCTCCTTAATCTAAAACGATAAATCTTGTGCTATTTTAGCACTCTTACGGTTAGAGTGCTAATTACACAAAAAGTTCCGGATAATAGGTCAGAATAAAAATCATCCATTCAAACTAGAGAAAGCCTCCGACGCTGCATCCAAGGTATTGTTAATATCTTTATCAGAATGAGCACTAGATAAAAAACCCGCCTCATAGGCAGAAGGTGCCAAATTAATCCCCGATTCAAGCATCTTGTGAAAGAAGTGATTAAAAGACTCAATATTACAGGCGGATACTTGAGCAAAGTTTTCAATTTTACTTTCCTCGCTAAAAAACAAACCAAACATGCCACCCACTTGGTTGCTAGTGAGTGCCACACCTTGTTGTTCTGCTCGACTTAGCATACCTGATACAAACTTCTCCGTTTTAGCCGTTAGCTCTTCATAAAACCCTGCACGAGAAATTATTTCTAACATCTTCAAACCTGCTGTCATTGCCAAAGGGTTACCCGATAAAGTACCTGCCTGATACACAGGCCCAAGCGGCGAAAGCTTTTGCATAATATCTTTGCGCCCACCGAATGCTGCAGCAGGCATCCCCGCGCCAATAATTTTCCCCAAGGTTGTCAGATCGGGCTTGATGTTATAAACCGACTGTGCTCCACCTAAAGCTACTCGAAAGCCTGTCATCACCTCATCAAAAATTAATAATGCACCTGACTCATCACACACTTCACGAAGTGTTTCTAAAAAGCCCTCACTGGGTGGAATACAGTTCATATTTCCGGCCACAGGTTCAACAATAATACAGGCTATTTTATCACCCGTTTTTGCAAATAAATCTCGGACTTGCTGCGGGTTATTATAATCAAGTGTCATGGTATGCTTAGCTAAATCAGCAGGAACGCCGGGAGAATTTGGCTCACCAAAGGTCAACATACCCGAGCCTGCCTTAACTAATAAGGAGTCTCCATGACCGTGATAACCGCCTTCAAATTTTACAATATCATCTCTACCGGTAAAGCCACGCGCCAAGCGAATGGCTGACATAGTTGCTTCCGTGCCAGAGCTAACCATGCGTACCATTTCGATAGATGGCACTATGCCACAAATTTTTTGTGACATAGTGACTTCGACTTCAGTTGGAGCACCATAGCTCAAACCTCTCTCGGCAGCCTGCTTAACCACCTCAACAACTTCTGGATTTGCATGACCAGCAATCATTGGCCCCCATGAACCTACATAATCAATATAACGATTCCCATCAACATCGTACAAGTACGCACCTTCTGCTCGTTCTATAAAAAGTGGAGTTCCGCCGACACTTTTAAATGCACGAACGGGGGAATTAACGCCACCTGGAATGGTTTTTTGTGCTTGCTCAAATAAACTCTCGGACTTAGTCATAGGTGATCTTCTCTACTCTTCTTTATTGCCCGCAGGGCTCGTGTATCTATCATTTAAGGTTTGAACAAACTGGTCAATATCGTTTCTAATACCATCCAACTTCTTACGTACTCCGTTGCCCCAACCTACTGGATTACTTCTAAAAATACTACGATACCATCGCGTATTCTTTCTAAAAGCTGCTGCAATATTTCCATAAGCATCATCTGTATTGAGAGTTTTAGCAACACTGTTTACCAGTGATTTTTTGATAAATAAATGTAATAAATAAGCAAGAAAGGCGAGAATCCCTATCGCTGCAAGGCCTATGATTTTATTATTTTGTAATTGGGACAACCAAGGATGGTTTAGTAAATCAAATGAATAAACCAGCGCTAACAAGCCTATTATTAACGAAATAAAAATGACCAAATCCGTAATAATGACACGTTTTCTCCAACGCCTCATGGCTACTTTTACCTGCGGAACTGCCTGTTGTTCAATTTGATTACTCAGTGACTCCATACTGCCAATAATGCGGTAAACACGCTCAACATTAATATCTTCCATGCGTTTAGTGATCTCGGCATAATCCGAATTTGACTTCGATTGATAGCGCTCCCAGACGGCTTTATTTTCGATAGGTGTTGCCAAATCATTATTAAAAATAACATAAAAGCGCCCTGCATTTAAACCACTCTGTACTAATGACTTTTGCCACGCACCAACAATATCTTCCATATTGTCATCTCTGGCTGAGCTATCAATTTGATTTAAAACAAATAAAAACTTACTACTATCATTTCGCCGTTGCGAGCCCTCAACCAAATGCTTTAAAGTATCTTGCATGGCTCCAGGTTCGGGATGCCTTGCATCAAATAACACCAAAACCAAATCAGACAGGTCAATAATATGATCGGTAATTTTTAAGGTTGCTTTACGCTGCTCATCCGCATCAAAGCCCGGAGAGTCGATAAGGATTTTTCCACGAACCGCCTCACTGGGCACGGCTTTCATTTGTAAATAATTATCAATTTTAGCACCTTCGCCCTGCGTAACATTTTCAATATCATCGCTAATTTGATAAAAAGGAAAACGCGGATCTCCATCCAAGGCTATGCCTGGTAATGTGCGCACTTCTTGGTTACTTGAGTCGCCTGAATAAGTAATCACCGTAAAACGATCATCAACGGCTTGATTACCGGTATTTTGAACCGTTTGGCCAAGGTAGCTATTAATGAAACTTGATTTACCCGCTGAGAAAGTACCTAAGATTGACACTAGCGGCCACCATGAAATTTGAGTCGCATAGGATTCATCAGCCTGAATTAAACCCATTTTTGTTGATATTTTATCTAGCTGGCGGTAGCGACTCACCACTGAAACCAAGATAGGATTTTCTGCTTCAAGATGTTTTTGCAAACGCTCTAAACGGCTTTGCATTCTCTTCGCTGGAGTCATTTTCGCACCCTCTTTGAAAAGAGCCCGATTAAGTCGATTATAGTTTAGCGCAGAAAAATAGCGACAGTCTTAGCAGCTAAAATAGTTGGACTTGATCAGGCTCTCCTTAACATAATTATACTTTAAAAAAAAAGACTCAATTTAATGAAACAGAAATTTTTGGAAGCAAGCCTGTCGATGCCTCGTTTAAAATTTGGTCATTCGTTTCAAGCACATTCGGAGTAATATTAGTAGGAGTACTAGCGGGAATAGACTGCTGCATAAACGGCTGTACTTGTGGGGTCGTCATCAGATTTTGCCCACCGTTCCCACCGCCATAACCAGCTTCATACCCTTGTTGCGCAGGGTATGCATAATATGATTGAGGTAGCGGTGCGGTGGAGCCTTGGAATGGTAAGTTTTGGTCATCTTTCCACGGTAAAAAGTTATTCATAAAACTCAGAGGTGTAGAAATATTTTTATTCAAACTCCAAAAATCACGTTGCATATTATTGGTTGAAGCTGCCATATCATAAATAGCAGGCTTCATACCACTAATAGCACCCGACATTTCATTAGTTGTAGCCGTCATTTTACCGACATTATTTGACATATTCTCTGTTGAAACTCCCAGCGTATCCATAGTGCCGGACATATGATTCATCGTACCTGAAATGGAGGTCATATTTTCGTCAACAGATTTGCTCATATGGACAATCGTATCTGCCATGCGATTAACATCAGAGGTTAAAGAGTAAATAAGGAAAAAACCAAAGGCCGATAGAATAAAAAATGCAACCATCGCAGGGTAAACCAGCATTTGCATACGCTTAGTTGTATGATTAGCTTTTGCTTCAAACTCTTGCAACTCACTTTCTAGCTCAAGAATATAATCTCTATGTAGTTCACTTTTTGCCATAATTTCCACTTACCTTATTGTGTACTTATTTTATACGCTTACTTACTATTATTGCCTTCAAGCCTATCCATGATCACTTCCACTCTATCTGGGTAGAATAGTTGGATAAAGCCGACCATATTCGACACCCTATCCGAAGAACCTGACTCAATTAACGGTATCGCGATTTCAGAGTAAAGTTCTGCTGCCTTTTTAGGATAACCCTGTCGCCAATAAACATTACCAAGCTCACCTTTATGCTCTACTACTTGAGGCTCTCTATGAATAAGCTGTTGGTATATTTGTGCAGCCTCGTCCAAGCCATTATTCCAATAAGCTTCACGTGCCATAAGCAATAATTCATCTGTACCTAACTGCCCTAAGTCTTCCGTTACTTCTGGAACTTTTTCAGCTGGTTTTTTTTCCTGAGTATCTTCTGTGGTAATACTTATAAACGGCTCAGGAATATTTTGCAACTTATCATGGTTACCTGATACTGCTTGTATAACAGCAGGCGCTACAGTCGTAACTTGCTCTATATTGTTCGCTACTTCTTCTTTTGGCATATCACTATTTGTCACAGCTAATGAATTGACTGTACTAATCTTATGACTGGCAAGTTTTTTTGTTGTATTTACAGCTTCTGAAACATTACTGGCAGCAGCATGACTATCGACCTCGACTTCGTGTTTTTTACTCCCTGAGCCTAAAGATAAAAGAATTGCAATCGCTCCTAATGCCCATATAGCAGCAAGCGGGTGACCCAATAACCATTTAACAATATTCATAAATACTCCTTTACTACCTTCATCATCATAGAACAAAAAACATACTTTATTATCACATAATTAAAATCTAATTGTATCATTAATCAGTATAATAATTCGCCCAAGATTTCCATTTCAATCGCTGCTTTTGATTTTGGATCTTGCTCAAATACCGCCATACCCTCACTAAATGAACGACGGTATGCGGTTCGCTGGTAAAGGCGTGGCTCCAGCATTTTAATTCCATCCAACGTGCACAGCGCCTCAAAAGCATCGTCTGTTTCAGTAACTGCCCTATGCGTATCTGAACGATTCATAAAACCTAACACTTCGGGTTGAGAACCGCTTTTGCAGGCATTGTCGATAATCTTCAAAAAACGTTGTGTCGACCACACATCAGCCTGACTGGGCGCTATTGGGATAAGAATACGATCTGCCCTTTGCAAGGCAGCTGTCATTGCCTCATTATCAGACAAACCTATATCGACAATAACCTCTGTATGCTTGCCTTCACTGCCAAGCTGACTCACAAAGTGCTGAGGCTCGATAGTGGGTTTATAACCATCCTCTGCTCGAATTTCTAAAGCATCGCTGATAGTCGCTTGTGGATCAAGATCATAAACCGACACATGAACATTTCTGCGCGTAGCAACCCAAATTGATAAATTAAAGGCAACGGTGCTTTTACCTGTACCGCCCTTTAAATTTCCGACAACTGTTATCATTTTTTCCCTATTATTTGTTTAATTGCAACGCTGGTTGCTGTGTATTTTTACGTTGTGCTCTTGAATTATAGGTACCCATTGTTGGCCGTTGGGGTGCTTGCCTAACCATCGGAACAGGTACATGCATATAATGCATTTTAGGCGCTGTAAGCATAGCAGGTCTTTTCTGCACAGGTGCTTGTGGTTTTATTAACCGATTAACAGGAGCCCTCATCATTTTAGCCGGTAGCTCAGGCTCATACCGAGGGTTAGCTATTACTTGGGGTAGATGAGGTGCCTGTCGGTTCATATTTTTTATGGTACGTGGTGCGTGTTGTTTCATAACGCGAGGAGCTATAGAAACACTATTTATTCTTGCTGTGTTATTAGGTGCGCCTAACAATCCAAAGCCATTAGGCTGAGCAATCTGGAAAGGACCTACGGGTGGTGGGAACATGGCAGAAACAGACGGAAGAAAATTATTTCCACTGGTTTTTTGTAGCGCGTTCTCAGCGCTCAACGTATGTCCCATCAAAGCATTTTTCGATAAAACAGTCGAAGCATTTATGAGTACCTTGCGCTCTAATTCTTCAGCACTACTATCAGTGGGTTTCTCAACCAAACTCGCGCTATAAACTTCTGCTATAACCATATTATTACTCGTGAAAAGAATTAACGCTAATGCCGATATTGTTACTCCAATCACCCTTAAAATATCATTTTGTAAAATGTTCATAAACTTCCTCTCATAGCATTGAATGAAACTCTTTATGAAGACAGACTGTTAAATATCCTTTTTTAGCCGGATACCTCTGCGAGTTTTTTTGCCTGAAGCTTTCGACTTAGCAACAACCTTAGAAGCCCCCGTATCCTTCAACTTTGTAGAAAACTTATGCTTTATCACTGACTTTGACTTTACTGTTACTTCAGGCTTTGTCGTAGCTTTGGACTTTACCGTAGGTTTAGGTTTAGGTTTAGGTTTAGGTTTAGCAACTAAACTTTTATCTGGGTTACCTAACGATTCAGTTTTTTCTGAAACTTTATTGACGGGCTTACGCGGAGAGGGCACCCAATCATCTTCATCTTCGTCTTTACTACCTCGACTAAACACCAAACCAAACAGCCCTTTAACACTTGCCACAACCAGTGTTCCTGCCATACCAACTATGCCAAATATAGTAGAAAAAATATCGCTAACTTTTTCACCAAAACTTTCTTCATAGTCTGAATTTCCGGTTGAAGTTTTAGCTTGTTGTGCAGCCCGCTTATCACCGGAATCAAAATCTGGAGGAACAATGCTATTTCCATCACCATCAACACATAGGGCTTTACCCGCGCTAATACAACCTAACGGTACAACCAATAAAGTCAATAGTGTCGAAATTAAGCCACCAAAAACTAGCGATACTGCCATACCTTTAAAGATCGGGTCTGTAATAATAACTAATGATCCTCCAATTAGTGCGAATGCCGTTATAGCAATAGGTCTAGTACGTGCTTCACAGGAATATATAGCAGCATCTATGACACTCATACCCTCATTAAGTACAGCATTTTTGGTGAAATCTATCAGTAAAATAGAGTTTCTAACCACAATGCCTGCCAACGCGATAAAGCCAATCATCGAGGTTGCTGTAAAGTCAGCTCCCCAAAACCAATGCCCAGGAATAATACCGATTAAAGTTAATGGAATCGGTGCAATAGCAATTGCAGGGAGTAAAAAATTCCCAAACAACCCCACAATCAACATATAAATTAATATCAAGGCTGCCATGAAGGCAATTCCCATATCGCGGAAAGTTTCAAACGTTACAGTCCACTCACCACCCCATTCGAAATTAGTTTTATCCGCGTTGTCTTCTCGCCCAAACCAGCTACCACCTGAAACTTTAGCACCATCTGGTGCCACATAACCTTTACCATCATTGGCAGCATCCAATAAATCACCCACTTGAAACATGCCATACACAGGAGCTGCTAAATCACCTACTGTTTCAGCGGTTACGAATTCTACCGCACGCAAATCTTTATGGTAAATAGGTTGATCGGAGCGCTCAGATACAAAGCCACCAAGCTCTGATAAAGGCAAAGTTTTACCCATGCGATTCGTTACCGGCAACTGAATTAAACGATTAATTTGAGAACGCGCACTGAGCGGCACTTGCATCACTATGGGAGTAGGATTAATCAAGGCATTACGTTTTATATCACCCAGTACAAAACCACCCATTGCCATTTCAAGCGTGGTATTAATATCCTCAACACTAATCCCATTACGTTGTGCTTTAGCCGCATCAACCTTAAAACGTAGAATATCGTGTGGCTCTTCTAAGAAGTTATCAACGTCGCCTAAGTTTGGCGCATCTTCGAATATTTTGGTTAAATCTTTGGCTACTTGTCTGCGCACTTCAGCACTTGGGCCGTAAATCTCTGCGACCACAGATTGCAAAACAGGGGGCCCTGGGGGCATTTCAACCACTTGTATTTTAGCGCCTAATTTTTTTGCGATTGGCGTTAGTAATGCACGAGCTTCTTCGGCAATTTCATGGCTTGAGCGTTCACGGTCATGCTTATCAGTAAGCTGAACTTGCACATCGCCCTGCCAAGAGTTTTTGCGTAAATAATAGTGACGCACCAAACCATTGAAGTTAAAGGGTGAAGCAGTACCTGAATAGGTTTGAACCGCCGTTACCTCATCAATTTGCTGCATTTCTGTTGCAATTTGGTTAATGAAATTAGCCGTAGTTGGCAATGATGTACCTTCAGGGAAGTTCACCACTATATTAAATTCTGGTTTATTATCCAGTGGTAGCATTTTTACTTTTACACCATTGGTATAAAACAATACCAAAGTTAGAAGCAATACGCCTACTAAGCCATAAACTAATAATCTACCTTTTTTTCTGTTTTGAATAAGAGGAATGATAATACCTCTAAAGAACTTCTCTAGCGTTGCTGCTTGACGGTGTTCTTTCTCTTCCATTTTTTCAAGCTGCTCTAAGCTTGGTTTAAACTTATTAGTCAACCACGGCGTGAAAGCAAACGCTGCAAACAAAGAGAATATCATTGCTACCGAACCCAAAATCGGGATAGGTGACATATAGGGGCCCATCATGCCGCTCACAAAGCCCATTGGGAGTAACGCAGCTATAACGGTCATGGTTGCTAAAATAGTAGGATTACCGACTTCGCGAACTGCATCAACAGCGACATCCACATCAAGGCTGCCTGATAATAACCAACGTCGATAAATATTTTCAACCACCACAATGGCATCATCAACCAAAATGCCGATTGAAAAAATCAGTGCGAACAAGCTCACTCGGTCTATCGTTAAGCCCAACATCCATGCAGAAAAAACCGTGACGGTAATAACCACCGGGATAATAATAAAGGTTACCAAAGATGCACGCCAGCCTAAGAATAGTAGAACTAACACAGTCACCATCATGGTGGCTTCAAATAGCTTAAATAAAAGCTCGTTCACTTTGGCTTTAGCAGATTCGCCGTAGTTACGCGTTATCGCCACATGCACATTATCAGGAATTATTCTTCCTTTTAGGTAGTCTACTTTTTCAAGTACAGCCTCGGCAACTTCAACACCGTTAGCACCATGTTTTTTTGCTATCGCAACAGTTACTGCAGCCGCACCATTAGCGCGTTCACTGCCATCATCCGCCGTTGCTTTACCGGTGTAATACGAGACAATTTTTGATGCCTCACTAGGGCCTTCAACCACGGTTGCAACATCCCGCACATAGACAGGCCGCCCATCAATCACTGCCACCATTAAGCGTTTGACATCTTCGGCTGATTTTAGAAAGGAGCCAGTGATCACGTTAATAAATTTATCGCCAGGTTCGATAGAACCAGCTTTGCGTTCAGAGTTTGCCATGCGAATCGCGTTCGCCACCTGCCCTAAAGACACACCATAGGTCGCTAAACGCTCGGGCAAGACTTCAATCAAGAGCTGATCGGTTCGTCCATCCACAATGAAACTTTGACTGGCATTTGGCACTTCACGAAGCTTTTGCAACAAGTCTAATGCAACCAATTTAAGCGAAGCATCATCAACATCATTTGACCATAATGTAATGGTAACTACAGGCACATCATCAACGCCGACTGGCTTAACTAAAATTTTTGTAATACCTTGCGGCATTCTATTTTTATTGGAATTAAGCTTATCATTGAGCTTTACAATGGAGGATTCAAAATTCTCACCCACTTTAAACTGAACGGTAACCATGGCATTACCACGGCTTGAGGCAGAGTAAACATGTTTAACGCCCGTTATCTCAGACATTATCCCTTCAAGCGGTCGCGCAACCTGTGATTCTACTTCTTTTGCAGTAGCACCAGGGTAACTAACAAAAATATCAACCATTGGTACAGAAATCTGCGGGTCTTCCTGCCTCGGTGTCATTTTCATGCCGAGCAAACCTAATGCTAGAAATGCAAATAACAGTAATAAGGCTAATGGCGAGGTGATAAACATTTTTGCCATGCCACCGGCTATACCTAAGTTTTTAGGTTTTTTATTGCTACGCTTCCGCGTATTATTTTCAGTGTTGTTTGTCGTTTTATTGTCGTGATCAGTCATAAGAAGGCTCTTCGTTCAATGGTGTTAGTTTGTGTAATGAAATATTCCTCGCTACTACTGACTTTATGAACCTGGATACCATCCAGAATTTACCCCTACGGGCGGATTATCTATAATTTTCTCACCTTGCTTAAGGCCTGAAACTACAGCAACACTCCTACCATCACTTTGCACCGCCCCCAATCTTAACAAACGCAATGATGTTGTTCTCTTTACTTCATCGGCTACCAATACCGTCGGCAAACTACCGCCTTTAATTAATGCAGACTGGGGGATGACAATAACCGACTTCCCCCCAGGGGTTGAGTCTGGCAAAAACACTTCCGCGTACATTCCAGGATTTGCGGGATAACCAACTTTTAAATCAAACTTCACCACAACAGTATGTCTAACAGGATCAGCGATAGGATAAATTTGTGAAATTCGAGCCGTTGTCATTGATTGACCAACACGTGCATTAACTGTCATCCCTTTTTTCAAACTAGAAACTAACACCGAGGGCACGTCGGCCTTCAAGCGTAAGTACTTAACAAATCCAAACTTCATTAAAGGTTGACCGGGTTGCACAGCATCACCCACCTCGACCATTTTAGACATAATAATGCCTTCGAAAGGTGCTATTGAGATAGTGTCTTTTATTTTTGTATTTAGTTCATTCATCTGCGACCATGCCATCATCACCTGACTTTCAGCCTGTGACACCCCCGTCGCACTACTCATTAAATCTGAGTAACGGTTATAATCGCTATTCGTTTCTCCCATCATCCCATACATGGGTCGTGTAAAATAAATATCCATCATTGAAGGCAAGCCCATGCCCGGCATTCCCGAAATATCTTTACTGCGGGGCGATACTACTTCGCGCTTGTACTGTGCCTGAGAGTTTTTAAGTGCGGCTTGCGCAGAGGTTACCTGCGACCATAATGTATTTCGCTTTGCCATCAACGATAAATCATCTACTTTTGCGAGTACATCACCCTTTTTAAATGAGGCGCCAACCTCACCGCCTAACAAGGTGATTTTACCCGGCATTTGGGCTGTGACTGTCGTTTCCTTATAAGGAACAACGGTACTACCTAGAACAGTTTGGGAGCTTGAAAAAGAACTACTCACCGTAATAATTTCTGCTGCGCTGGCTGAAAGTGAAAACAGTAAAGTGCTTGCTATCAGTGCAGGCTTTACCTGCATTCTTGATATGTTCGACATACTTTTTGAGGACAACTGATAACTCACAAACTTTTGAAGACGTTTGACTATAAACATTATTATTAATTCCTATATTTAGTCACTCCGGCTACTGCTTAGCAAAAAGCACTAGTACCACCCGATGTGTTTGGTATAACCAAGTGCTTTCAACACACAGTTCTAACCAGAAAATAAAGAAAGCAACTACGTCTCAATGGGGGTATTGAAGCAAAGCTACTCCTAGCACCGCCGACTATAGCTTTTAAACCGTACTTTTTCCAGTTGAAATTACGCCTTCACTCTGATAATCAAACCGCTCCTCCAATGTTCGCGCGAAATTTAAAGTCCCCTATAGGGGATCAGTAAATCCCACGCCTTTAGGCGGTCAGGGATTAGAATTGGCACTATACTCAGAGTATGGAGCATTATAAAAGAGGAAGCCATACAGTTTGGGATTGTAAATATCACTTAGTATGGACAACGAAGTATCGCTATCAAATTCTTGGAGGAGATGTTGGGG
>JALSJN010000050.1 GCA_026989335.1 Thiotrichaceae bacterium | reverse complement strand
ATTTACAATCCCAAACTGTATGGCTTCCTCTTTTATAATGCTCCATACTCTGAGTATAGTGCCAATTCTAGTCCCTGACCGCCTAAAGGCGTGGGATTTACTGATCCCCTATAGGGGACTTTAAATTTTCTACGACTCCTTGCTCTGAGTGTAACCATAACAGCGTAAATTCTGCGTTGTCATCCCCCAGCGTTTGTTGACTGATTTCTTGATCTGAGCGGAGGGTGATCATATCTGCGGCAACTGATGAGAATACGGGCATAAGGCTAATAATGATAAGCCAAATTTTAAGGCATTGATTTGTCTTTAGTGTCATTACGTTATACTTCTTCATTATGCATAAATAACTGTCCCATGATTAATTCACTAATCGCTTCGTACTCTTCATCAAATAGTTCTTCGTTAGAATATGCTCGGTATAAAAGCCAGTGCTCAAATTTTTGTGCTTCACTAGCTCCAAAGTAGTCACTATTCCAAGCAGATACGGCTTTAGCTAAACCGCTATTTTCTTTTTTATCGGCGTACTGTTTAAATGCGGGTTTGGCATAAAAGTGTAAGGGGTAATGCAACCCTTGCCAGTAATAATGGATGAGCTTTTTTAAAATCTTACGAGCATCATCAACTTGGATAAGTTTAAAGCTGACTTCGGGTGAGTAAAAAGTGGTTTCTCTGGGTGTGTCGTTAGTCGTATCGGCGTTGAGTACTAAGTGGTTTACCCATAGACTAATGTAGTCGCCCGCATAGGGTGATGAAACTTGTCTTATGGTTCTCCCTAAATCCGATAGGTTACTGAGTTCACCTTGTAATGTGAAAGTATCATCGAATTCTATTTTAAAGGACTGATTGGGTTGCTCATCAAGCATAGGTAGTTGCTTAATATACTGTTGAACGGTGTTGGACTCGCGTTCGTAAAACTGCTCACCAATATTGCCATAGGGCAATAAGCCTTTAGCACGAAGGCATTGCAAGGCATCGTTGTATGGAGTTTCTTCTGTGCAGTCTTCTGGGTTAAGGTCTTTACAGTCACTTTTATCTAAAATCTCTTGGCGAATATCACGGTCTTTAAATGACTCGATATCAAAAGGTTCTCGAATTGGTAATACCAGTTCTTTGTCAAAATTACTGATGGAAAAACGTTGTTTTAAAAATACCCGAGCTGGGCTTTGATAAAAGCGAATGAGGTCATTTAAAAACAGTTGTTTGTTCTCATCGGGCAAGGTTTCTAAGGGCTGGCTAATAAAAACTTGTGAGGGTGATGTTTTGCTTGCTTTAATGTTGCTATAAGTGGCTTTGTATGAAAACAGCCGTGCATCACTCGCATCAAAATAGCGTTGACTAAAGGCTTGTAAAGGATGTTTGCACACCCAATCTTGTGTTTCAGTATCCGTGTAAATGCAGACTTCATCTAATAGTTCACTAACCAGCGTTGAAGGGGGGATGGAAGTGTTATCTTTTGCGCTTTGCCCAATGTAACTAATGATTAGTTTTTGTCGAGCGGCTAGTAGTGATTCTAAAAACAAATAGCGATCTTCATTGCGCCGAGAGCGATCGCCTTTACGTGGTGCTTGGGCGACTAAATCAAAACTCATGTTACGGTCTTGGCGTGGGTATTCGCCGTCATTCATGCCGAGCAGGGCGACCACTTTAAAGGGTACGCTACGCATAGGTACGAGGGCACAAAAGGTGATGCCGTAACCCATAAAATTTTCACCCCCGCTGATTTCAGTTAACGCTTGTTTGATAATTTTACAGATGACATGAAAAGCTAGTGCGTTAGATTTTTGTGAGTCTTTTTGTTTTATAAATCCCGCTAGTTTTGACTGTTGACGTAAATTATCTAGCGCGTTAAAAAGTAGCCTGTTTTGAGATTCATCAGCAAATAGAGAACGAATTAATTGATTAAATGAATCGAGCCAATCTTCCAAGTTTAATGTGGCCGAGGTAAATTGTTCTAGTTTAAAAAGGCTCTCTGTGAATTGGTTCAAGCGGGAGATGACTTGGGCTTGATTACCTTCAATATCACTGTACGGCAGTACCGGTAAAACCTCCTGATGAAGCGAACTGTCGGCAAGAAACAAATCATCTCCCGCTAGGGTATAGCCCAGTAATAAACGATCAAAAGCATAGCGCCAAGTATGCTCATCAGTTGCTGGCAGATGGTTTTTTTCACGCGTTTCAGCATTAATACCCCAGCGTATATTGGTTGATCGAGCAATTTCTCGGCAAAATAAAACCTCATCCTGCGTTAGGTCAAATTTGTCACGAATCGAATCGTAGTCCAATAGTTCAAATACAGATTCGGCATCAAAACGTTTATCAACTAAATCTAAAACTTTTAGAAAAGCCTCAATAGTAGGCTGTGCATGAGCGGGGTTTTGATCAGCGATGCTGAAGGGTAGTTTGGGTGTTTTTTCTGGTTTTGCAGAGAAAATAGCATCAATGTAAGGCGCATATTTTTCAATGTCAGGGGTCATCACAATAATATCGGAGGGCGCAAGATCAGCATCCTTTTGTAAGCAATCTAGCAATTGATCATGCAAAACCTCAACTTCACGCATGGCAGTATGACAGGCATGAAATTGGAGTGAATTATCGTTTTTGCTAAAGCCTGTGGTGTGTTGCGCTGGTGTTAAGTTAAAAATATCATGTTGAATTTGTGTTAGAAGTGAGTTTGGATTTTGTTCATTATTACTTTCTTCAAAATGACATTCATCGAGGTTTTGTAATTGATCGATAAAGTCACGTCCCTGCCGCCCCATTGAAGCTAACAGAGCATTGCCGGAATCAAAATAGCTTTGCTCTTCGCTAGGCTTTTTGCTGATTGATTTCTCAGATTCTATATCGCCCCAATAAGCCTCTGGACAGGGGTTTATTATAAATAAATTAATTTCCATAACCTTACCCATCTCACCTAAAAGCCGAATATAACCGGGTGATAGTGCGGATAAAGAAAAGAATGAGACGCGCTGTGGAAGGCGGCTTTTATTGTCGGCTTGTTGTATCGCTTGCACAAATTGATCTTGTAACGATAGCCAGTGATCAATGTTTTTATCTTTAAATAGTTTTTTCCATAAACGGGCCTGCCATTTCTCGCTTGATTGGTGAGAGGCACTTTCAACGCTTTCCCAATCTCGTACCCAATCATCTCGATAAAATAGAATTTTATCGAGCATCTCGGTCAGGACTAGGGATAAATCCCATGCCGACTCGGTGCTATTACTATAGTGGGCAAGTTCAGGAAAGTCTTTTTCATCCGCAGCTTGGCTTTCTTCAAGTAGCAGTTCAAACAAACGCCAACGGGTAACGGCAGGGGCAGAAGGGTCTTGTTCAGAAAGCTCAGGCAAGACATCTTTAAGGACTTGCCACATAAACTCAGCAGGAAACAAAAAGTTCATATTGGCACTAATGCCCTGCTTATCTGCGAGTTGCAACGATAAATAACGTGCCATACCAGAATTCTGCACGACGACAACTTCGGGCGCTAAAACATCATTCAAAGGTGGCTTTATCGAATCAGAAAATTTTTGGCTGAGTTGCTCAAGGCGATTACTGGTGTGTAGGGTAAGCATGGCTGAATATTACCATGAGTATTCAGTATTTGTACTTTGAGGAGGGAAAGAATTTGTCTTTATAAAGGTGCTGACCAAGCCTCATGATAAGACTTGATCAGCTTCTTCATATCGATGGTCGTGAGCTACGGCTAATCTTCTAGCTTTTCAGGTAAAGCAAAGGCTAATGCAATAAATAACAAAGCAATGCCACCTGCAACATATGAGGCAGGTACGTTTTCAATGAGTGTTGTATATTTTTCAACGCCTGTATTTGCCAGTGTGGCTTTGCCGCCGAAGAGTTTATCAAAAAGGGCTGTATTTTTTATACTCCCATATACGAGCATAAACAGGAAGGCGCCGATTAACCCGCCGCCAATAAAAATGAATGCATCTTTACCTCCTGCGCCTATAGCAGCAACACTTGTGCCTGGGCAAAAGCCTGAAATAGCCCAACCGATACCAAATATAAGACCACCGACGATTACACCCACATAAGCTGTTTTAACACTAAAGTGAGCATCAATTACACCTAATGAACTTAAAACAAAAAGTAATAAACTACTGAAACCAATAGAGAGTAAAATAATTTTGGCAAGTCGGAAGTCTTTTAAACGCAACATATTAATGATGTGTTGAGGGTTTGATGCGCCAGATTTATGCAAGATAAATCCAAATAAGAGGCCGAAAATTCCTGCTAGAATAATTTGTGACATCATGATCTCCTTTTTATTTTCTGTAAATGATTTTTGCAACAGGAATAGCTGCAGAAAAAGTAGCAATGGCAAACAAATAGCCACTCATGGAAGTTTGCATCATGCCACTCATCATATGCCCGCTAGAACAACCGCCAGCAAGACGTGCGCCAAACAGAACAAATATTCCGCCTATAAATACAAATATATACCGTTTTAAATGAGAATCTCCATAATTATCTTTCCATACTTTAGGCGTGTTTCTTTCTATGGGTATATCCTTTTTTGATTCAGTAATAAAAGATAATAAGCCGCCAGCTATCATCGCTATTACAAAGACGAAGCTGTAGTTAAGCGGTTTAGCAATATTTTTTGCATATTTCCCACCGCTTTTATTAAGGTAAGCATTAGTGCTCGCATAGCCTTTTTTAGCAGTTTCATCTTTCACGACAAGTTTATTTGAAATGCCGTTCCAGATAATACCGTCTAAAATCACAAACTGTGTTGAAACCCCGATAGGTTTAACAACGGCAGCTGTTATTAAAAAGGCTAGGCCTAATAAAAGGCCGCTGGCTTTCCAGCTCCATTCTTTTTTTCTAAATGCACTCCACATAGTGAACTCCATAGCTAATTGTTATAAAAGTGAGAATATATAACTTATCATTGATCATATTTAAGTATATTATAATATACTTAAATTAAAATCTGAAAATGATAATGATCAATGGAGAAAAAAATACTGTTACTATCTATTTCGGTTAGACTAGGCGTTTGTTTCTAGTCTTTTGCATATCATGAAAAAACCAGCCCAACCTGACTTTTCTTCACTGACGTTATCCTCAACGATTTATACTGCAATTCAAAAAGCGGGCTATAAAAATCCCACCGATGTTCAGTTGGAAACTATACCTGCCGTGCTTGAGGGGAAGGATGTTTTAGCGAGAGCTGAGACAGGTTCGGGTAAAACAGCTGCTTTTGTTTTGCCATTATTAGAAAAAATAATTCGTCGTCGTAGTAGTAAAGGCAAGCCAAAACAAAAAGGTAACGTCGTTGATTGCGTGGTGTTAGTGCCAACGCGTGAATTGGCGATTCAAATTCGTGAAGAATTTGATAAGTTCTCCGCGGGTTTTGAAGATCGGGTACGCTGCTTAAGTGTTTATGGTGGAGTGAAAATCAATCCGCAAATGCTGGCGTTACGCGGTGGTGCGGATGTTTTGGTTTCTACGCCTGGCCGCTTGTTAGATCTTGAAAAGCACAACGCAATCTTATTGCATCAAGTAAAAACCTTGGTTGTGGATGAGGTTGATCGACTGATGAAAGGTGACTTTCAGGAAGAAATCGAATCACTCTTTAAGCTGATGCCAAGCAAGCGTCAAAACTTAATGTTTACCGCCACCTTTCCTGCCAGTATTCGAAAACTGGTACGTAAAATCATGAATCAGCCTGAGATTATTAATGTTGATGATTTATATGATGATGTGACCATCACTCAGCGAGTTATTACGGTAAATCATGATAACAAAAATGATTTGCTCGCACATTTATTAAAAGAAAATGATTGGAAGCAGGTGTTGGTTTTTTGCAGCGCAAAACGTAGCTGTGATAATTTGGTTAAAAAATTGGAAAAGCGTGATATTAGCGCCGTCGCTATGCACGGTAACTTGCAACAAAATGCGCGTGCACGTGCTTTAAGTGAGTTTAAAGAGGGTAAAACACGGGTATTGATTGCCACTGATGTAGCAGGGCGCGGGATTGATATTGGCCAGCTTCCCTGTGTGATTAATTACGAGTTACCGCGCTCACCTAATGATTATACCCATCGTATTGGTCGGACTGGTCGAGCAGGTGAGGCGGGAATGGCGATTTCATTGATTGCTCACAACGATTACCAGCACTTTAGTGTGATCGAAAAGCGTAACGGGGTTCGTTTAGAGCGTGAGCAAATTAAAGGTTTTGAGGCCGATAAAACAGCTCCAGAGGTGCCGAGAAGTTCAAAAGATAAAAAGAAAGCTAAAAAGTCTAAAGTAAAGCGCCCGGCATTAATGAATAAAAAAGCCAAACTGAAACAAGCAAAACAAGAAGAAAAGGCACAGCAAGAAAGAGAAAATGCCAAAGCAAAAAAAGATAAATTTAAAGATAAAGCGGTAGCCAAACGCAATAAAGAAAAATTAGATAAACAGCAAATACTGGCCGAAAATGATCAGGGTGCTAGCGCTTACTATGGTAAATCTGTAGCGCCAAAAAAAGCAACACCAGATAGTACGCTTCAGAGTAAGGATCCGCTTGTAAAAAAAGCATCGACAGGCAAAGTAAAGTCCGAAAAAATTGATTTTGATGAAATGACTCCTGTGGTTAACAAAACACCGTCTTCTGGAGCATCACTGTATACGCGTAAGCTGCCTAAAACGGATGACAGATCGTGAGCTCTTTTTATAAAAAACTAAAACCATCTTCAAAGGTGAATGAATCATCAAAACCTGCTGCACAGGCTGATCAATTTGTAAGTGAAGTAGAGCAAGATTTAACTTCAACAACGGTCACAAGCCCATCAGAAAAAACTGATGATGTTTTACACCTTTTCAAGCGTGTGAAAATAGGTAGAACCAATGTGCTCAGAGTCGTTAAGCGGCTCCCCTTCGGTGCGTACCTATCACCAGGTTCTAATAAAAAAAGCTTTGATCTGGAAGAAATATTGTTACCTAAACGCTATGAGCCAGAAAACCTTAAAGTTGATGATCTCTTGAAGGTTTTTATTTATTTCGATTCCGAAGACCGTATTATCGCCACCACCGAGCAACCGCTTGCACAAGTTAATGAATGTGCTTATCTTAAAGTCGTTGATGTGAATAAGGTGGGGGCTTTCTTGGATATGGGGTTGATGAAGGATTTGTTTGTCCCTTATGCTGAGCAAGAAACACCGATGAAAGTGGGTGAGTCTTATGTGGTGCATGTATACCTTGATGAACATTCGGGAAGAATCATGGCATCGTCAAAGCTGGATAAGTTTTTAATCGAAGAAAGTCATTACCATAAGGAGGATCAAGCCGTAGATTTATTGATTTATGCAGAGTCTGACTTGGGTTATAAGGCTGTTATTGGCAGTACTTACCAAGGCTTATTATTTAAGAACGAGGTTTTTCAAGCACTAAAAATCGGTGATAAATTAATAGGTTACATTAAAAAAGTGCGCTCGGATAAAAAAATCAATCTTAGCCTGCAGCTTGCATCTGAAAAAACACGTGGCTCTTTGGCGAATCAGATACTACACTTTATCAAGGATCAGGGTGGAACCAGCACGTTAACGGATAAAAGCCCACCGGAGGCGATTTATCAACAATTTAAAGTGAGCAAGAAAAGTTATAAAAAAGCACTGGGCGCTTTGTATAAGCGCAAATTAATAATGATTGAGGCGAATAAAGTTAGTTTGGTTGATTAGTGAGAGGTTTTGTAACTCGCATTTGCTAATGTTTCAACGATATAATAGAGAGAGCTACCATAATGAACCAGAAAATTTTGATGTTAATTTTAGTTGCTATGCTCGCCACGGGATGTAGCAGTAATAATAAACTCACCGTAGGCTCTGCCGTGGGTGGAACAGCGGGTGCGTTAGTGGGCGGAATGGTTGGCGGTATGTTTGGCCTATTGGCATCGGGTGGTGGTGTTTCAAAACATGCAGATAGTTTAGCATTAGGAGGGCTTGTTATCGGTGGCGTAACGGGCGGTGTTTTAGGCGCAAGCCTAGGTGGCGGGATTCAGAGCGCTGTTGAAAAAAATCCTAAATAAAATAGTTTTTATATTTTATGAGATCTTTGCACGACTCGGTGGCGAAAGAAAAAACGGGTGAAATTTCACTGATTGCGGCGAAAAATGAAGATAATAACGAGTTATTAGCAAGTTTTTCAACGAAAATCAGTGGAATTTCAGTCATTTTTTTACTCGTCATCCGAGTCGTGCAAAGGTCTCTTTATAGTAGTCTAAGCACTTAATAATTCGATTTTTTCTAACAGTGGTGTAGTCAAAGGCAATAAGCGTTTACGCATTACCGTTCCTACCGATTCATTGCCACTAAAAATAGGAATGAGCGTATGTTCACCCATTTGAGCAAGTACCAGCATAGCTTCTACTAAACTGTGTTGTTCTTTATCCAGCGTATCGAGTAACGCTTTGAGTTGATCGTTATCAGCTTGTTGACAAATTTCTTGGCTATGCTCAACTGCAATATAAATAGATCGTGTGCCACGGTTGTCGAGCCTCAAGGTATGAAGCGGTAAATCAAAGTATTTGCCAATCGCGATAAACAATGAAATAACTACATCTTGATCAACCGGTTTTTTTAAGGACAGCTTGATCGTTTCTAACCAGCGCTGTCCATTTTCACTGAGTAAGTCGGATAAGGTTTGTGCGTACAGATTATTGGTTTGGAGGAGCGGTGCCAGCGTTTTATGCAGTGTTTTATAGTTTTCACAACAAGGCTTGTCGAGCGGGATTTGCTTGGGATCCGCGTGTAAAAAACCCACATAAAATGGATTGCGACGTTTAGCGCGCGCCCAGAGTTTTTCTTTTTCATCTTGGGTGATTAGCTCACCTTGCAAACACAGGCGTACCATATTAACGATACTGACTTGTTTTTCCTCGAAGGGAAGAAACTCCATCAAATAAGCCGCTAGCTCTTTACCTAGCTCGCCTTTTGCAATCACAGGATATTCCATTAATCGAATAGCAACTTCAGTTGTAGGGAGTGCCCACCATGCTCTTACGCCAATGTCATGGGTTATTTCGGGGGAATGAACCACCGCAACTACGGCTTCGGGCTCCCCAAGTAACAGCATGTGTTCTAGCGTGTTATCGGCATGACCCATACGTGTCCAGCGTTTTAAAAAGATGGGATAGCCGCCGGGCGAACCGGTAATTTTGAGTGAGAAAAGTTCTTTAACGATTTTTAAGTATTGATCATCATGGGTTGTGGGATTTAGCGCTACCTTCGCTTCACCTTGGTCGGTAAGCGCGTGGACGGTCATAGTCCCTTCGTTAATGCGAATAGCTTTTAAGCCTTGTGCTAGAAGTACATTTAAACGCAGGTTATCTTCGTTGGAGAGTTCCATGCTAGAAAAAACCAGAGAGTTTGCCTCGGAAGCACGCAGAAGGGGCTAAAAAGAATTGTAATGCTTTTCTTTTTCCCGTGTTTATCTGTGTGTTTCCGTGGCAAGAAATTGTATTAAGCCCCAACGTCAGGAAGTTTCACCTGAATACTTAACTCGCGTAGCTGTTTGCGAGGTACATCTGCTGGCGCTTCTGTGAGCATACAAGCGGCAGTTTGTGTTTTTGGGAAGGCGATAACATCACGGATAGATTCAGTGTTAGTCATTAGCATTACTAAACGATCTAAACCAAACGCTAAACCACCGAGTGGTGGACAGCCAAATTTAAGTGCTTTTAATAAGAAGCCGAATTTATCATCAGCTTCTTTTTGTGAAATACCTAACACCTCAAACGTAGCAGATTGCATCTCGCTATTGTGAATACGGATGGAGCCACCACCCACTTCGTAGCCGTTGATAACCATATCGTAAGCATCGGATAGCGCATCAGCAGGATTAGCTTTTAACTCATCCACAGAGCAAGTCGGCGCGGTAAACGGATGATGCAATGCTTGGAAGCGCTTTTCTTTTTCATCCCACTCAAACATAGGAAAATCAACAATCCAGAGAGCTGCCCAATCGCCTTCTAATAGCTCAAGGTCTTTTGCCAGTTCTTCACGCAAAGCACCTAATGCATCATTAACAACTTTAGTTTTATCGGCACCAAAGAACACTAAATCACCATCTTCTGCACCGACCTTTGTCATAATATCCATGGCAACTTCATCAGGTAAAAACTTAAGAATAGGGGATTGCAAGCCTTCTATGCCAGAAGCTAATTCGTTGACTTTAATATAAGCCAAGCCACGTGCGCCGTAGCGACTGACAAACTTAGTGTAGTTATCAATGTCTTTTCGTGAAAGTTTTGAACCTTGCGGAACACGAAGAGCTGCAACACGGCTGTCTTCGTCATTTGCAGGCCCTGAAAAGACTTTAAAATCAACGTCTTTCATTTGCTCGCCAACATCAACCAAAGTTAATGGGTTGCGCATATCTGGTTTATCCGAGCCGTAATTGTGCATCGCATCCGCATAGGTCATGCGCGGCAATGGGTTGGGTAGCTCAATATCGCGAGTATCTTTGAAAAGCTTGCGAATCATGCTTTCCATCAAGTCCATCACATCATCGCTTTTAACAAACGCCATTTCGATATCGACTTGAGTAAATTCTGGCTGGCGATCTGCACGTAAATCTTCATCACGAAAACAACGTGCCATTTGATAGTAACGGTCGATGCCACCCATCATTAACATTTGTTTAAAGAGTTGAGGTGATTGCGGAAGTGCAAAGAAATTACCAGGATGAGTTCGGCTGGGCACTAAATAATCACGCGCGCCTTCTGGTGTAGCCTTGGTCATAATGGGGGTTTCGATTTCTAAAAACTCATTATCTTCAAGGTAGCGACGCATGATGGATGACATTTTCGCACGGGTTTTAATGCGCTCTTGCATCTCAGTTCGACGAAGGTCAACGTAACGATACTTTAGGCGAATATCTTCATTAACGTCATCATCTAACTGAAAAGGAGGTGTATCTGAGGCGCTAAGAGTTTCTAGCTCTAAGGCAAACACTTCAACTTTACCGCTGGTAATATTATTATTTAGCATACCTTCTGGGCGACTACGTACGCGTCCACGAATTCGTAAAATATGTTCATTACGGATGGTTTCAGCTTGGTCAAACATAACCTTATCATCAGGATCAAAAACAACTTGAACCAGACCTTCTGCATCCCGTAAGTCAACAAAGATTATTCCACCATGATCGCGGCGGCGGTTAACCCAACCACATAAGGTGATTTCTTGATCAAAAAGTGTTTCGTCGACTAATCCACAACGGTGTGTGCGCATAATTTAAACCCGAAATATATTATTAAGGGCGGAATAGTAAGCTTTGCGTGGGATGGGTGCAAGTAATAGCTACAGTTAGTCTTTGATTTTTATAGCGGGCTTGCTAGAAATTTAGCAAGAAAATTTATAGAGTTAAACTTACCAAGTTTGAGCTACTATGCCACAAGTTTCAAATCCATAATTTGCATGCCTTCTAAGGGGCGATGAAAATAGTAACCCTGTGCGGTATTGCAGGCATGCTCCTTTAAAAATTGTAATTGTTCAAAGGTTTCAACCCCTTCTGCAACTATATCTAAATTAAGAGAGTGCCCTAAATTAATAATCGTTTTTACCAGTGCAAAATCATCTTTATTATCTGGTAATCCATCAATAAACCCTTTATCAATTTTAAGTGTGGTGATGGGGAGATTTTTAAGGCTGATTAAGGATGAGTAATCCGTACCAAAATCATCAATAGCGATTTTCATACCAAGCTCGCGCATGTCTTCTAACTCATAAATAGTATCTTGGGAAATTTCATTAAGTGTTCTTTCTGTAAGCTCGATACCAAATAATAGGGGTGACAGGTTCATTGAGCGTAAATTACGTCTAAATTGCTTTAGAAGTTTTTTGAAAATAAGTTTATTACCCGATAAATTAATATTGATGCGAACATCAGTAATGCCTGCTTGTTGCCATTCATTTTGTTGTTTGCAGGCTTCATTTAGGACAAATAAATTAATTTTCTCAATCAGGTTGCTTTTTTCTGCTAAGGGAATAAATTCATCGGGCATTACCATTTCGCCTTTTTTATTCTTCCAGCGTATTAGAGCTTCACATTCATTGATAGCGCCTTCTGCAATATTCATTAACGGTTGGTAGAGCAGGAAGAGTTCTTTATTTTTATTATCATCTTTAAGAATCGTATGTAAAGTATGGCTTAGTGTATGGTTTCGCTCAATTTTTCGGTTTGTGGCTTTTGAATAATATTGGTAACAGTTTCTGCCCGATTGTTTGGCGCTATACATGGAAACATCTGCATTTTTTAATAATGCTTTAGCTGTAGTCGCATCTTTAGAATAGTGAGCAACACCGATACTTGAGGTTAAGAATATTTCATTATTTTTTACATTAAAGGAAGTATCTAACACGGTTGATAAATTATGTACAAAAGTAGCAATTTTCTCATGTGAGTTGGCGCTTTTTAATAACAGAACAAACTCATCACCACCAAAACGTGATAACACATCACCGTCTTTGATTGCTACACTTATTTTTTGTGCAAATTCAACTAAAATTTTATCGCCGATAGCATGACCATAGTTGTCATTAATGGTTTTGAAGTAATCTATATCAAAAAAGATAACAGCAAAAATTGATTCAGGCTCAGCATTAATATGCTGATCGACTATTTGAATAAAACGTGAACGATTAGGTAGTTGGGTTAATGTATCGGTATTAGCTGCTATTGCAAGTTTTTGGTCGTTTATATTTTGTCTTTTTAGTATAAGTACCGTTAAGAGAATACTTAAAAGAACACCAATAATGTTAAATAGAACAATGGTCATTAGCACATTCTTATTATCATTTTTTAATTGCTCAAAAGTGCCTTGAGCAGACTGGTATTGGTGCTCAGACATTTCATTGATTGAAGTATGTACTTTATTTTGCAGTGCTAGAGTTTGATTGTTAAACAGCGCAAGTGCTTGGTCTCTTTGATCTAATTGGATTAATTCATAAACCTTGTTTTGTAAGGGAGCTACTTTGCGCGAGAGCTTATCTTGTTCAATTAATAGTTGATCCATTTTTTCATCAATGTCTTGGCTTTCAAATTTGGCTCTATTGACTGTAAAAGTAGTTGCTTCAATATTAAGTTTGAGAAAAAGCTCATCATTGATAAAAGGGTCATCGGTTTTAAGCATATCGGATAAAATAATTGACCGATTAAATGATGCTTGTATCATGTTTCTTAAAAGGGAATTGTTGTATAGACGTTGGTTAACCGTATCACTCATTAAGTTCGAATGATTGTTCATCTTTGTAATGGCAAAGATATTGGTTAATATCATTATGAAAATGATGATAGAAAAACCTATGGGAAGCAGGGTTTTAGGTCGTAGCGGTGCGTTTTTTTCAGGCATAGTGTTTATTTTTATTATTGACTCAATCCGAGCAGTATATAAGCATCAGCGGTCGAATGAAAACTTATAAGATAGTCGGTATTAGAGGGTTTGTTGCCTCAATTTTTTTACTGTTACTACTTTCGGTTTTCTGGTTTGTCGTGAGATTTCTTGCGGCCTTGTTCGCCTGTAAACTTTCTAAGTTGTAGCTTCTCACCCATGACACGTACACCTTTTAAATGATTTTCAATTTCTTTTGGCATGCCGTCAGGTAAATCTACGGTAGAAAAATCTGTATTAATATCAATATTTTGAATATATTGGCTTTCGACCCCAGCTTCATTAGCGATGGCTCCTACGATATGGCGTGGTTCGGTGCCGTGTGATTTACCTACCGCTAGACGATAAGTCACCATGCCTGGTTGTGTTTCACCTTTTCTACGTTTATTACTACGGCTGTTTCTATCACCACGATTATCTGAACGTCCTCTTTTGTCACGGCTATCACGGCTATCACGATCTCGCCCATCGCGACGACCTCGTTGGTTACCGCGTTCAGAACTATCGCCCAGCTTAGTCTCAGGGATATTATCGCGTGGAGTGATTAAAAGAGGGCGGTCACGTTGAACTAAAAATGCTAGGGTTGCGGTGATTTCTTCAAGGCTCAGCTCGCTGTCTTTAGCAAGGTCGGTAATGATATTTTGATAGAATTCTAGCTTTTGTGATGCTGCTGTTTCAATCACCATATCTTTAAAGCGATTGATGCGTGCTTCACTAATGTCTTGTGGAGACGGTAGTTTTAATGGCTCTATTTTTTGACCTGTAGCGCGCTCAATACCC
Organism: Thiotrichaceae bacterium; assembly: GCA_026989335.1. Classification (GTDB taxonomy): domain Bacteria; phylum Pseudomonadota; class Gammaproteobacteria; order Thiotrichales; family Thiotrichaceae; genus Cocleimonas. The sequence continues at coordinate 2,320 of JALSJN010000050.1, read as the reverse complement.
GCAAGTGCACGTTTACCATTAGGCGGAACGAAGAGTATTGCCGTGCCTTTGCGACCTGCTCGTCCGGTTCGGCCAATACGGTGAACGTAAGATTCATTATCAGCCGGCATATCGTAGTTAATAACATGTGTAATGCGCTCAACATCTAAACCACGTGCAACCACATCAGTAGCGACGATAATATCAAGGCTACCTTTTTTAAGACGGTTGACGATTTTCTCACGCATGGATTGCTGAACATCACCATTTAGTGGTAAGGCGGCATAACCGCGCGCAGATAATTTTTCGGCCAATTCTGTGGTCATGTTTTTGGTGCGCACGAAAATAATAATGCCACCAAATTCTTCCGCCTCTAACAAGCGCGTTAAAACATCTAACTTATGCCCCGTTTTCCCCGACCAATAGTATTGTGTGATGGTTGATACGGTACTGGTTTTGGTTTTAACTTTAATATCAACAGGATTATTTAAATATTTTTGGGTAATGCGTTTGATAGCATTCGGCATGGTGGCTGAAAATAGAACCGTTTGGCGCGATGCGGGCGTTTCTTTAAGAATCGTTTCTACATCGTCAATAAAGCCCATGCGTAGCATTTCATCGGCTTCATCTAACACCATGGCTTTTAGGTTACCAAGCTTTAAGGTTTTACGGCGTAAGTGATCCATCACACGACCAGGTGTGCCTACCACGACTTGTGCGCCACGTCTGAGTTGCTTTAGCTGGATGCTAATACTTTGTCCGCCATAAATCGGCATGACATGAAAGCCTTTTAAATGACGTGCATAAGTTTGCATGTTTTCAGCCACTTGAATGGCAAGCTCGCGAGTGGGTGCTAGGACTAATATTTGGGTATCTTTTGATGACATATCCAATCGACTTAACAACGGTAATGCGAATGCAGCCGTTTTACCTGTGCCGGTTTGTGCTTGGCCCATCAAATCATGACCTTCAAGCAAATGCGGGATAGCCTCTGCTTGAATAGCAGAGGGGGCTTCATAGCCCGCTTCTTCAACTGCTTTTAATACTTCTTTAGAAAGCGCTAAATCGGTAAACTTAATACTCGTTGTATTGTCGTTATCTGCAGTTTTAATTTTAGGCGTTTCATTTGATTTATCACTAGACATAGCATTCACACTGGACAAGAGGGGCGCGGATTATACGTTTCATCGGTGTTTAAGCATACTCTTATTTTGCTCTTTTGCGTTTAATATTTTTCTCTTTTCTATCGACTCGAAAAGTGACTATGAAGTATCTTTTATTTTTTGCGGAGCCCAATAAAATCAAGGAAGAATATTTTGAACAGCCGTACTCAGTAAGTTGCGCCAAAGGCATACTGCCATCATTATAGTTAAATTCAGTTACATGCAGGACCCAGCTACCTGTGTTGCTGTACTTTATCGTTAAACCAATCCAACGATAAGTAAATAAAAGCGAAAAAGCGCCATCAATAATAAGAAGTTTCACACCATTTTTAGTGATAGAACGGTGTGAGCTAAGCCTGAATCTGTGACTTCAATGCGGATAACAGGGCGTAAGATTTTGGTTTAGCACGGAATTTTAAAAAATTTTAGCTTCACCTTTAGGTTACGCGGGCGTTTTTTAAAACTGTTATAAATCAATATCTTACATTCTATACCGTAGTGAAGTCACTGATTCAGGCTAAGGTCATCGGATACGATATCGGTCATACCTTGTTGTAGCAGTGAAAATTCTTTGCCTTCTAACTCATTTATCACTTCTCCTTCAATACAATGAACAATATGCCCTTTTTGACACCAGTGGCCTGCTTTATAACCGGCTGAATATTCCACAATGCGTAACCGTAAACCATTAAATTCGGTAGTTTTCCAGGTCACAATACCCGTTTCCCCTTGGTATTCCACTTTCGGCATCTTAGTCCAGTTTATACTTTGAAGCGGAATATTTACATTATTCATTTAAGTACTTCTCAATTTTTGTAGTTAATTGCTGGTTAAAGCCATCCATAGCTGGCAGGCTTAAGTTGGCATCTCGTTGTTTCTCTCCCCACATAGGCTCAGGAAAATAACTATCATTTTTATAGCGCGCCATAATATGCCAATGGACTTGGGGCAGGTAGTTAGCGAATGAGGCGATATTGATTTTATCTGGCTTAAAATAATCCAGCATTTCAATTTCAATTAAATCCAATAATGCCCAAATTTGTTGTTTAGTCTGTTGCTCCACCTCACTCATTTCTTTATAAGGATGCTGTGTAAATATTTTTAACCAAGGGATTTCTGATTCTTCAACTTCAATTCTAATCAATTTATTCTGGTAGAAACTGGACATTGTGAGATAC
>JALSJN010000049.1 GCA_026989335.1 Thiotrichaceae bacterium | reverse complement strand
TCTTGTTTTGTATTTAAATGTCCCCATTCTTTTATTTATTATTCTCATTCTCATTCTCATTCTGAAACAAACTCACTTATGACTTATCAACATATTAAAATACCCACAGCAGGCGAGAAAATCACAACGAATACAAACTTCTCACTTAATGTGCCAGATCACGTTATCATTCCTTTTATCGAAGGTGATGGGATTGGCGTTGATGTAACGCCTGTTATGGTTAGTGTGATTGATGCAGCCGTAAAAGCCGCTTACGCCGATGATAAAAAAATTCACTGGATGGAAATTTACGCGGGTGAAAAAGCTACCCAAGTTTATGGTGATGATGTGTGGATGCCGGATGAAACGATGGATGCGATTAAAGAGTATGTAGTTTCTATAAAAGGCCCGCTCACAACCCCTGTCGGTGGTGGTATGCGTTCACTCAATGTAGCACTACGTCAAGAGTTAGACTTATATACGTGTTTACGTCCGATTCGTTATTACGAAGGAACACCAAGCCCATTAAAATCACCTGAGAAAACCGAGATGGTTATTTTTCGTGAAAATTCAGAAGACATCTATGCCGGTATTGAATGGGAAAGTGGTTCTGCTGATGCAAAAAAGCTGATTAACTTTTTACAAGATGAGATGGGCGTTACTAAGATTCGTTTTCCCGAAACATCTGGAATTGGGATTAAGCCCGTATCTAAAGAAGGTACCGAGCGCTTGGTGCGAAAAGCACTGCAATACACGATTGATAATGATAAATCGAGTTTAACCATTGTTCACAAAGGCAATATTATGAAGTTCACCGAGGGTGGCTTTAAACAGTGGGCGTATGATTTAGCTAAAAATGAATTTGGCGCTAATGATTTAGATGGCGGCCCTTGGATGAGTTTTAAGAATCCAAAAACAGGTAAACAAATTGTGATAAAAGATAATATTGCCGATGCATTTTTACAAAATATTTTGCTCTATCCAGAAGATTACGATGTAATAGCCACATTAAACTTAAACGGTGATTATGTGTCTGATGCTTTAGCGGCGCAGGTAGGTGGGATTGGTATCGCGCCGGGTGCAAACTTATCGGATACTATTGCCTTGTTTGAAGCAACACACGGTACAGCACCGCCTATTGCAGGGTTAAATAAGGCCAATCCCGGTTCAATGATATTATCAGCTGAAATGATGCTTCGGCATATGGGCTGGGTAGAGGCAGCTGACCTGGTGGTTAAGGCTCTTGCCAGTGCCATAAAAGCTAAAAGAGTGACATTTGATTTTTCGACTAAAATGGATAATGCTGTAGAACTTAGTAGTTCTGATTTTGGCGATGAAATGATATCTCACTTGTAATAAATCAATGGTAATTAGAAAAGATTTAAGGTTAAATAAATGACTAAAAGAAATGAAAATACGATGAATAAATGGCTACTGTCCAAGACGAATGTGGTCAAAAACCACTCAGGTGAAGAATTTGACCATGATTCTGACTTGATGGTGCAAGAATCCCGCCCAGATGTAGAAGAGCCAAAGCGATACAAAGTTATACTGGTTAACGATGACTTTACACCGATGGAGTTTGTGGTCGAGATCCTAAATCTATTTTTTAATCTCGATGAAGAAACTGCCACGCGCATTATGTTGAATGTGCATGAAAAAGGTAAAGGTGTATGCGGTATCTTCTCAAAAGATATTGCAGAAACAAAAGTTGTCATGGTGAATGAATTTGCCCGAGAAAATGAACACCCTCTATTGTGTACCATGGAGCAAGAATGAAAATTTTAACCGGTGTTTCTCGTGGTAATGTCATTGTTAAAAGCCTCTCAAGTAAAGGCAGGGCTACAACTAGTAAAAATCGAGGAGAACAATAATGTTAAGTACTGAAGTAGAATTTTCAATCAATAAATTATTTCGTGATGCGAGGGACAGACAACATGAGTTTGTCACGGTCGAGCATTTATTACTCTCCATGACTAGCAATCCATCAGCAGGTAAAGCCTTACGTGCTTGTGGTGTTGATATTAAACTATTACAAAATGACTTGAGTGTTTATATTGAAGAAAATACACCGTTACTTACCGAGAATGATCAACGTGAAACACAGCCCACCTTAGGCTTTCAACGTGTTATTCAACGTGCGGTTTACCATGTGCAAGCCACTGGTAAAGGTGAAGTAACGGGTGAGAATATCCTCGTCGCTATATATGGTGAACCAGAATCACACTCGGTTTACTATCTGGGTAAACAAGACATGTCGCGCCTAGATTTAGTGAACTATGTATCTCATGATATCCATAAAGATGAGGCACTGCTTTCTGATTTCTCATTAGAAGAACAACAGCAAGAGAATGGTGAGCAGACCAATAACGAAGAAGGCACGGAAGAGGGCGAAGCTAAACTTAGCCCACTTGAACAATTCTCAACCAATCTTAATGAAGCGGCTATTAATGGCAAAATAGATCCCTTAATTGGTCGTGAGGAAGAAGTTGAACGCACCGTGCAAGTGCTTTGTCGTCGTCGAAAAAATAATCCGTTGTTAGTCGGTGAATCTGGTGTGGGTAAAACGGCAATTGCTGAAGGTTTAGCCAAACGTATTGTTGATAAAGAAGTACCCGAAGTGTTACAAAATTCGGTGATTTATTCACTCGACCTTGGTGCTTTGGTAGCTGGCACTAAATACCGTGGTGATTTTGAAAAACGGCTTAAAGGCGTGCTTAATCAAATCACAAAAGAAGACAATGCGGTACTCTTTATTGATGAGATTCATATTATGATCGGTGCAGGTGCAACCTCAGGTGGTACCATGGATGCGTCTAACTTATTAAAGCCGATGTTGGCAACAGGTGAACTGAAATGTATCGGTTCAACTACCTATCAGGAATATCACAGCATCTTTGAAAAAGAGCGTGCCTTGGCTCGTCGCTTTCAAAAAATTGATGTGAAAGAGCCTAGCGTTAATGACACCATTAAAATTCTTAAGGGTTTGAAGTCACGCTACGAAGAGCATCATGGTGTTAGCTACACTATGCCGGCACTAGAAACAGCAGCCCGATTAGCTGAACGCTATATTACCGATCGCTTCTTACCCGATAAAGCGATTGACGTGATTGATGAGGCGGGTGCAAACCGTCAGCTACAACCTAAGAAAGGCCGCAAGAAGAAAATCACCGTGAGTGATGTTGAAGCGATTGTTGCAAAAATTGCACGCATTCCGCCAAAAACAGTTTCAAGTACCGATATGGAAGTATTACGTAACCTTGATCTTAACTTGAAACGCGTTGTCTTCGGGCAAGATATGGCAATCGACCAATTAGTGACGGCTGTTAAAATGGCACGCTCAGGCCTACGTGATGATCACAAGCCAGTTGGCTCGTTTGTATTTGCAGGCCCGACTGGTGTTGGTAAAACAGAAGTTACCAACCAACTCGCTGAAAACCTAGGTGTTGAGTTGATTCGTTTTGATATGTCAGAATATATGGAACGTCACACCGTATCACGCTTAATTGGTGCGCCTCCGGGTTATGTTGGTTTTGATGATGGTGGCTTATTAACCGATGCCGTTAACAAAACACCACACGCCGTTTTATTACTTGATGAGATTGAAAAAGCGCACCCTGATGTTTTTAACTTATTATTACAAGTCATGGACAATGGTAGCCTAACCGATAGTACAGGCCGAAAAGTTGACTTTAGAAATATCATTTTAGTCATGACCAGTAATGCGGGTGCAGAAAATATCAGCCGTAGTTCAATGGGCTTCACCAAGCAAGATCATTCCTTAGATACCATGAAGGCGATCGAAAAAGTCTTTACTCCAGAGTTTAGAAATCGTCTTGATGGTGTGATTCAGTTTAAGCCATTGGATGAGACAGTCATTATCTCAATCGTAGATAAATTCTTAATTCGCCTTGAAGCACAGCTTAACGAGAAAGACGTAACCTTGATTGTTGATGACAAAGCCAAGCGTTGGTTAGCCAAAACAGGTTATGACCCAATTATGGGCGCAAGGCCGATGGAACGCTTAATTCAAGAGAAACTCAAGAAAGAACTGGCTGATGAATTGCTCTTTGGCAAGCTTAGCAAAGGCGGGGGTACAGTACGTGTCACTGAAAAATCTGATAAATTAAGTTTGAGTTTTGAAAGTAAAAAGGCTGCAGTTAAAGAGGAAGTTTAGGCTTAGCAGATTTAAGAGCCACCTTTATGCTACTCTTTTGGTAACAACGCAGAGGGCGCAGAGTAATACGCGGAGAAAATCACGAACCGCACCAACTAACGTCCACTCATTAAAATCATCCCAAAATCTTCAGGCATTGGTTCAACTTTATGTGAATTCCAACCAATACGTGCATCTCTGTCGCCGCCGTCATCGTCATCATTGACTATCACATCCATCCGCAGTTTATTTTTAACAGCGGGAGTTAAGCCCAGTTGTTGCCAGCTGATGGTTGCTTTCATTTCATAGCCATCGTATTTACTTTTAATTTCGTAGGGTAGATCGATTGCTTTCCCTTCTGGGTTTTCTTTGCCTGAAATACCAACTAAGTCAGTTTTTGTACGTTCTGTTCCATCAAATTTATTACTCGCGTTGACGGATACGCGCCTGAAGATAAAGTGATAGTCATTTTTCTTATCAAAGCTGTCTGAGCTATCATTTTTACCGTCGATAAAAAATTCGATAGAGTCGTCTTGTTTGGGGTCATTTGAATCTACAGAAAATTCTTTATCGTAAACCTTGACGATTAAATAAATATTCTCATCATCCCATTTGACCTGCCACTTCCCTGAGATGTCTTTTTTATCCCAAGTTTTACCTTCTAATAAAATATGTAGTGATTGTGGGTTTTGTAAGCGATGCGCATGCTCCTTAACTTTGGCAGGGCGAATCACTATCCTTGGTTTAGTGGGGTCTCGTTTAGGTAAGTATTTTGCAATCTTTTCATTATCTGGTTTGTCACGTTTTTTTATTTTAGACCAGTCCCACCATATCGGGTTGTCCTTCATAAACTCTAGGCTGGCTTGGAGCTTGGGTGATTCTTCTAAAGGTTTGCGGATATGTTCTTTCAAACCCCAGCATCCATCAGCGTTACAACTTCGTGGTGAGGCAAAGGCGGTAAATAATCCAGCGCTCATTTTTTTCCATTCACTGTATAAAGTCTCGTAGAGCTCCTTCATGCGAGGATCACGGTTTGCACCAAAAAATAAAGGGTTCGGATGTTGCATATAGTCCCTAGTTGCCCAATCGACTAAACCTTGTCCGCCTTCATAAGAAATCATTTCTACACCAAACTCTTTGCTAAGTTTGGCTGTTTTTGTGATCTCTTCGATGACTTTGGGTAATGAGCGGTAGGATGTTTTTTCAGTGAGTAGTTTGAATATATCATCAACTGTTTTAGATTCACGAAAACCACGCACATTACCCCCAACATAAGGAGCAATGGCAAGCGCATCGGTATGTTTATAGGTGTCGTTATAGGCAAGGATTGTGCCTGAAATATCCGGTCGAGTATCCCAACCGCTAATCACTCGGACTAATTTTTCATGTCCGCCGTAAACATCTTCCCAAAGTTTAAAGAACTCGACTGAGCGTTTTGCGTAGTATTTATAACCTGCGATTAATGCATCCTTATCTAAGCCTTCTGCAATACCCATTTTTTGCATGTACTCATTATGTACAAAGTTCGAATTCCATGCTTCATTGGTATACTCAATATAAGGCGTTAGCTCAGGTGATAGATTCGCTTTTACGGCACTGGCAAAAAGTGTGATGTAATTATCATCCGAGGCATGTGGCACGTTAAGCCACGGATTGGCTTTTAGTCGATTGGCAAGTTCAATTTGAATCTCTAAAGGTGCGCCACGTGTGCCATAAATTCCACCCCAGGTGGCTTTATCTAAAGTAGGGCGCTCTGCCCATGTAACGTGAGGGTTTCGTGTTATCCCTGACATGGGCATGAGGCGTATAACTTTAAAGTCTTTTAAAAAGTTTAAGTAGTCGGGGTTAAAAATTATTTGTGCATAATGCTCTTTAAATGATAAGTAGGCAGCATTCTTACACGCAGCCGCATCAGCAACTTGCTTGAAAGGGTTGTCATTACAAATTCCACCGGGCATTACGATACGAATATTTCTTAGTGGTTTTTCTGGATTTGATTCTGTGATTTGAATCGCAGCAGTCATGAAGCCATCAGATCGTGCCGTTAACTCAATAGTATCCTCATTGGGTGTACGTTTGATTAATTTGGCATTATGTAAATAGTCAATCTTACCTTCGCCTTCATAAAGAACGCTGAACTTACCTTTAGGAAACGCATCACGGTTCACATTACGAATAAAGAAAACACCCGCTTTGCCCCCATTGAGTTTTTTTGGCCAGCCCTGTTCGTCATACTCAACTGAAGCTGAGGTTAAACAGGGTTTATCTTTCACTCGACAACGGATATTTTCGTGAAACGGTTGTGATACCTTAAATAAATCTATGAATGGTATGCTGGCATCCTGTTCATAAACCTCATTGGTATTAATACCTAATGAAGATTTAGAATTAGTGCTTTCTGGAAAGGTTATTAAATCTGATGAAAGATTTACGAATGTTTGACCTGGATGATTGGCTTCAGTAGTGGCTGCGTGTTTAGGGAGTTCATCGGCTGAAAGTGTATTATCTTTGGTATTAAAAAACAGCCATGCAGAAGCCAACATTAAAAAAACACCCAGACTAAAAATGACTTGTGGAAAAAACTTTTTCATAAAGGTTATCAATGCGTTGTTGCTGTAAACTAAAAACGCAAAGATAACAGATTCGAATTATTTCTGCTTATTTTTTCTTTAAACAATAGGCAGACTAACGACTCACTCTTTGTTTTACTAATAGATTAGCTCATTTTGAAAAGTACCAAATATTGTTGTTCGGTCAAGAGACACTCACAAACTGAGACCTTTGCACGAATCGTATGACGAGTAAAATGACTGAAATTCCACTGCTTTTCGTTGAAAAACTTGCTAATAACTCGTTATTAGCTTCATTTTCCGCCTCAATCAGTGAAATTTCATCCAGTTTTTCTTTCGCCACCGACTCGTGTAAAGCTCTCAAATAATAAATAGTTGCTGTAATTAACATTATGTACTAAAGATATAAGATGAGACCTTTGCACCTATCAGGTGACGAGTAAAAATGACAAAAATTTGTCTTTCGCCACCGACTCGTGCAAAGGTCTCAAATAATTTGTTTATAAAAAAAGGACGTGTATTAGATGGAAGCTCTAAATCGCACTATTATCCTACCTCTATTTTTTATTTTTCTTGGTTTTACTGCCTGCAAATCGAATTCTAGAGAAAACACTTCTTTAGCCAATGGTTTTACAGTATCTGATGGGAGAATTATCGCTCCAGATGGTTCTAACTTCATCGCTAGGGGTATTAATATCTACAATAGTACTTTCTATCCGAATGATTCTCCAAGTAAAGCTGCTGATGCAGTCGATCAAATTGTCGACCTTTTCCCTAAAATAAACATGGTTCGAGTGGCTTATCAAGATGACTCGCAGAATAATCTTTTTTGGTCTTCCACGTCAGTTGATGACATGTTTTTAGCAAACTTTGTCGAGGCTGCTACGATGAAACGTATCGTAGTTTTACTCGAAGACCATAGCACTATCGGTAACTTTACTTGGTCACAGGGGCAAATTGATGCGTACACAATTTTTGCAGCGCGTTATAAAGATAACCCCTATGTTTGGTTTGCAACTGAGAACGAACCCGATGCTGCTCCAGGGGAAAAGATCGCCCAGAACGCTAGGGCAACTTATGATGCTATCCGTAGTACAGGTAATAACACAATCGTTTGCATACTATCACGTGGGGGTGGCTTCACCGATGAACTGCTAACTTATGCAAATTATATTCAAGGTGGATCAGTTCCTAATTACCCCAACTCTGGTCCAGGTGCCGGTGGATCAAGTGTTACAGCGATGAGCAATGTTATTTGGGATATGCATTTTTACCTATGGTCAAACCCTTTGGCGAGCGTAGCAGAAGTGGAGGAAGCACTGTGGAACGGTATCGACACACAATGGGGACCGTTTGCTGGCATCAATGTTTATCACAGTGGCCCCAAAAGTGCCGATGGAATAATCCCGGTTATTATAGGCGAGTGGGGGAAAGATTGGGCAGGGGAGAACGTACAAGCCGTCATCTTAAAAACGCAATCTACTCCTTATCCTGTTGGAAACTTGGCTTGGAACTGGAGTGCGGGAGATCCAGATATCCTTGTTTCGGAAAATATGCGTACTGCCTACGGTGATGCAGTCAATGCCTTCATTGATGCGGGGACAGGTGTACCAAAAGCGGTTCAACCATAATGAAAGCTACAGAATTTCCTATCGTTTATAGCACAATAAAAGTAATGTTACTTTTTGTCATGAGTTTATTGGTTTCTAGTTGCGGTGGTGGTGGGGCTAAGTCGACAGCTATTACCAGTCATGCTATTGAGGTGACTATTCATTGGGATAAGGTGGTTCGTAAAATTCCCAGCTACGCCTACGGTGTTAATAGCCCTGCCAACTTTATTCCTGCTTATTCCAATAACCCCACATTTATGGGCCACTTAAAGTCAATCACCCAAAAGAAAGGTTTCATACGCTTGCATGGCTGGGGAATGCTAGGGGATAGTCCAGAAGCTTGGCAAAAAAATGGTGTTTGGGATTCTGTCAAAATCAATCAGGCTTTGAGACCACTGGTTGATAACGGTTACACAGTAATGATTAATATACCCAGTGGTCCACAAGGTGAGGATGATTATCGTGATCCTGTGGTTTTTGCAACGTTCTGTGCGGATTTAGTAAAGATCGTCAATATTGATCATAGGCTGGGAATTAAATATTGGGAAATTCCCAATGAAAGAGAAGCTGGTTTTAGCAACCCTGGGCTTTCGGTTAGCGAGATGGCAACACTGATCAAAACAAGCTCAGCAGCGATGAAAGACGTAGACCCAAGCATTAAAGTGGGTGGCCCAGCAGCTGCATGGATTAATCTAGATTATCTTGCTGATTTAGTCGATGTGCTATATCCAACGATTGATTTTATTAGCGCACATACTTATTCAGGTGATGGTTTAAATAGTCTAGAGGCTGCCTATGATATTGCTCTGTTTGCTGCTGCTGACCTTGCTAAACTTCGTACTAGAGCGAATGCTGTAACCGCAAGCGCTTCGGGGGGGGTAAATACTTACCCATCTTTCTCACAGAATACAATATAGCCTTTCAAGGTAGCCCGAGAATTCAGTCCTACGAAGGCGCTGTTTATGATGCACTAATTGTTACACAGAGTATTAGCGCAGGAGCAGATGCCTCAATGTATTGGGCAATGGCTCCTTATAGTGATATGTCACTGCTTGATGGTGATACACGTGATGAAAACTCCTATCTTTATGAGATTCTGAACCAGTCGTTTCACGGTGATTTAATAAGCAGTGCGTCACAACAACCCGCAAAAGTGACGAGTTTTGCGGTATCTAATAAAAAAGATTCTGGTGGTCGAGGTCATGCTTTTAGTTTAATTAACCGCACAGCAAACCCTCAAAGGGTTAAGCTTCATTTTGATAGCTGGCGACCAACTAATTTATTATGGAATCTATGGGATGGGGACAATGCATTTTCAAAACGTAAAACAACTTGGGGGCAGCTCAATAACGGTGAGTTTGTTTTATCGCCTTATTCCGTCAATTTTTTTGTTGAGTAATTATGCATCAAAGGCAACTGATAGTTGAAGTTACTTGTTGCTTGCTCGTGTTACTTTAAACCCACTTATTTACGTTAGGAACTGATAAATTTACAGGTAAATGGTTTAAGTTAGGGGTATTTTCTTTTAAGTAGAGGTAAGTCAATATTTTTTCCTATTTGAAATGGTTGCAATCGCAGTTTGTTCTTCTGTGTATAGCTTCTGTACACAACGTCGGCAATAGGACGCCGACATAATTGAGCTTCCCATCTGCCATGCAGATGGGAAACTCACTAAATAGCCAAATACTCATGCCTTAATTCTTCATTATCCAAAACTTCTTTAGCTGTTCCATCAAAGACGATTTCTCCCATATCAAGAATAAGTGCGCGATCGGCGAGTCGTAATGCAGCGACGGCATTTTGTTCGACGATGATGGTAGTAATGCCTTGTTGTTTGATGTTATCGACGATACTGGCGATTTCTTGCACAATAACGGGTGCAAGACCTTCATAAGGCTCGTCTAATAAAAGCAGTTTTATGTCCCTAGCTAAGGCGCGTGCAACTGCAAGCATTTGTTGTTCACCACCCGATAGCGTGGTGCCCATTTGATTACGGCGCTCAGCGAGGCGTGGGAAGTGTTCGTAAATTCGCTCAATGCTCCAGCCCATAGGCGGGGCTATTTGAGCCAGTTCTAGATTTTCGTGTACGGTTAAGCCGGCTATAATTCGACGATCTTCAGGGACTAGAGCTACGCCATTTTGGGCGGCTTCATAGGCGGTCATTTTATGCAGTGGTTTATGATCTAACCATATCTCCCCATGGGTGACAGCAGGTTCATCTAAACGTGCGATTGAGCGCAGTGTTGATGTTTTTCCTGCTCCATTTCGACCGAGTAATGCGACTACCTCACCTTCGCGTATATCAAAACTGACACCTTGTACGATATAACTTTCGCCATAATACGAGTGAATATCCCAGCAAGAGAAGAAAGCTGGAGCAGAGCCTTTATTGGTTACTGGAGGCACTTGTTCGATGTTGTTGTTACTCATCTTATGATTCTTCCTCTTCAGATTCACCTAGGTAGGCTTCTTTTACTTTTGGGTCATTTTTGATTTCTTCAGGTGTGCCTGTGGTAATGATGTTTCCACGGACTAATACGCTGATTCTATCGGCTAAGCTAAACACTACATGCATATCATGTTCGATAATCACTTTGGTCATGGCTTGCATTCTGTCACTATTGAGCAAGTCAATCGTACGGTTAGTATCATGCCTTGCCATACCTGCTGTGGGCTCATCTAATAGTAATAGCTTGGGGTGTTGAATAATCCCCATCGCTAGTTCTAGTCGGCGTTTGTCACCACGTGAAATACTATTGGCGAGTTGGTCATGAAACTTATCTAATTCAAAGTCAGCCAATGTCGCATGGGCTTCTTCGAGTATACTTTTTTCAGCCGCTAAGCTTTTAAACGGATTAAATTTAAATGTGCCATCACGTTTTGCCAGAGCAGGAATCATTACATTTTGTAATAAAGTCAGGTCAGGAAATATTTCAGGGGTTTGAAAAATTCGCACCATACCGGCATGGTTAATATCATGCGGTTGCATACCGATCATATTATTGCCGTTAAAAGTAACCGAGCCACTATCAGGGATTAAGCGCCCGATACAACAGTTGAGTAAGGTTGATTTACCTGCGCCATTTGGGCCGATTATGGCGTGCGTTTCACCCTCTTCAATTTTTAGGTTTACATCGTCTAGCGCCTGTAAGCCGCCAAAGGTTTTGTTGACACCGCTAATATCAAGAATGATGCTCATTAGGCTTCTCCCTTGACATTGTTAGGGGATTTATTGGAGGTGTGATTGCTTGTGTTCATGGTATTGGCGATGCCGGTTTTTGAATCACCCATGCCAAATAGGCGTTTAACAAAATTAAACAGATGCGTTAAGCCCTGCATAATGCCACCAGGTAAAAAGATAACCACAATCATAAATACCAAACCTAAGGTTAAATGCCAGCCTTCACCTACAAACGGGCTTACCACTGTCACCATGAAATTTTGAATGCTATCTGGCATAAAACTAAACATTGAATGTAATTCAGAGTCATTTAATGCAGAGAAAATATTCTCAAAATATTTGATCAGTGTTGCACCAAGCAGCGGGCCGATTAAGGTTCCCACACCACCCAGTATTGTCATTAAAACGACTTCGCCGGATGCCGTCCACTGCATGCGTTCTGCCCCTGCCAATGGGTCGATAGAGGCTAATAACCCACCCGCTAAGCCGGCATACATGCCTGAGATAACAAAGGCCGTTAATAGATAAGGTTTGGTATTAAAGCCGGTGTATTTCATACGGGTTTGATTGGATTTAATCGCACGTAGTTTCATGCCAAAAGGTGAGCGGAATATTTTTAATGAAATATAAAAGGCGATAATCAATAAAACGGCAGCGACATAAAAGCCGTAATACCCCCCTTGTGACTTTATTAATGCGCCAAAAAGGTTGGTAGAAGGAATGCCGTCTGTTACCGCAATACCAGCCATAGCATCAAGCACCCGTGGATCCTGTTGACTGACTTGTAAACCGGTTTCGCCATTGGTAATGGGGGTTAAAACAGAATAAGCCAAGCTGTACGCCATTTGCGCAAAGGCTAAGGTTAGGATTGAAAAGTAAATTCCTGAGCGGCGTAAACTTAAATAACCAATCACTATGGCAAACAAGCCCGACACAATCATCGCTAAGACAATTGCAGGGACGATATTCATGGTGAGTAATTTAAACGACCAAACCGCCGTGTAAGAACCAATACCTAAAAATGTTGCGTGACCAAAAGATAAGTAGCCTGTAAGCCCAAAGAGAATATTGTAACCCACCGCAAAAATACCAAAAATGGCAAATTTTTGTAATAAGTCGGGATAGCTAGCACCAAAAGGAGCAAGCCAAATTGGGGCTGATAAAACCACTGCTGAAAAAATCAGCATAATTAGTAGGTTGCTGGAGAGTATTTTTTTAATCATGTTTAGTCCTCGACCCTAGTCTTCAAAGACGCCTTCGCGCCCCATTAATCCACGTGGCCTAACGAGTAGGATAATGACCGCAACTAAATAAATAATGATTTGGTCAATTCCTGGGAGAATTGTTTTGACCTCATTCATCGAAGCGAAGGATTGTAATAAGCCCAACATAAAGCCAGCTAGTACAGCACCACCAAGCGATCCCATGCCGCCGACTACAACGACCACAAAGGAGAGTACTAAAAAGTCCATACCCATATGATAATCAGGTGGCAATATTGGTGCATACATTACCCCTGCTAGTCCTGCTACAACGGTGGCTATACCAAATACAACGGTGAAACGTTTTTGTACATTTATACCCAATAATTCAACCGTTTCACGATCTGCCATACCGGCACGAACCACCATGCCGAAGGTAGTAAATTTTAAAAAAGCAAATACGGCACCGATAATCAATAATGAAAATGCTAAATAAATCAGTCGCCACCACGGATAAACAAGATTTTCATTTAAGCCTAACATTGCGCCCAATGGTGCACTGCCTGAAACTATTTCAGGCGGAGGTGTTGGAATAGGATTAGCGCCGAAAAAGTGACGGATAATTTCTTGAATAACGATAGCGAGACCAAATGTTACTAAAATCTGGTCAGCATGTTCGCGCTTGTAGAAGTGTTTAATTAAGCCACGCTCCATAATAACGCCAACCAATAACATCACAGGAATCGCGAAGAGTATGGAAAGCGGAACGGCATAGTCGATAATGGCTGTGCCAGTATCCCCTAACCAAATTTCTAAATAAGGCTGTTCTTTGTAAGCGTCAAAAAAGGTGATACTCTCATCTTTCACCTTAACGGAAAAAGTTAGAATCTTATTGAATAAAACGGCACAAAAAGCACCCAACATGAATAAGGCACCGTGCGCAAAATTGACTATTCCGAGTGTGCCAAAAGTGAGCGTCAGCCCGAGTGCAATGAGGGCATAAGCCCCGCCTTTATCGAGGCCGTTAAGTATTTGGATTAGGATAGCATCCATAAGCGGTTTTCCTGTTAGATTGAGATTCACATCCGAGTGAACTCGAGTTTCAAACTCGTGTCTTTAAAAAACACTCTAAGTTAATAATTTAAAACTATTTACTGGGTTGTTAAATAATAAAAAAAAGAAAGATTTTTGAAAAACATCTCAGTTTAAAGCAAAAAAAACCATACCGCCAGAGTTGGCGGTATAGTTTTTTTAATGGCTAAGATTAAACCTTATAAGGGCCTAGATCACCACCAAATATTTTCGCATCATATTCAACTTGTTTGCGAGGTACTTGCTTAACAATCTTCAGTAGGTCGAACTGAGAAGTAGGTTTCTCATTACCACGTACGACAAGCACATCTTTGAAACACTGATGATCTTCAGCGCGGTATTCCGTTTTACCGTTACCCATGCCATCAAACTTAAAGCCTTCTAATGCTTTGATAACTTCAGGTGGGTAGAATGTACCTGCAACTTCACATGCATTTGCATAAAGTAGTGTTTGCACGTAACACGTATGTGCAGCCTGTGAAGGCGGGTTACCGTATTCTTTACCGAATGACTTAACGAATGCTTTAGAGCCTTCATCCGTTAGCGCCCAGTTCCAGTTTGTTGTCCCTAAAATACCCTGAAGGTTTTTACCTGCACCCTGCGCCATTAAGCGAGAGTAAAGAGGAACGATGATTTCAAAGTTCTTACCGTTTACTTGCTTATCACGCAGACCAAATTGAACTGACTGAGTCAGTGAGTTAATCATATCTTTACCGTAGTGGTTAAGGATCAACGTATCAGCACCAGAGTTTAAGATTGGAGTAATGTACTGAGAGAAGTCACCCGCACCAACTGGAGTCTTAACCGTTTTAACTGTTTTCCAACCCAATGCTTCAGTGGTTTCTTTGATTGACTCTTCTTGTGTCCAGCCCCAAGTGTAGTCAGAGGTTAGGTGATAAGCTTTGCGCTCAGTTCCCATCTCTTCTTTAAGTACTGGGCCTAGCGCAGAACCTGTCATTTTTGCATTAAAGAAGTGACGGAATCCGTAACGACGTTTATCTTTACCAGTTGTATCGTTTGAGTGCGTTAGGCCAGCCATGAACATTGTACCCATTTCCTGACATAAACCTTGAACCGCGATTGCAACACCCGATGAAGAGCCACCAGAGATCATTAATACGCCGTCTTTTTCGATCATACGTTTAGCCGATGCACGAGCTGCATCAGATTTAGTTTGTGTATCACCGGTAACGAAAGCAACTTTCTTACCTAAAACGCCATTGCCTTTAAGTGCAGAAGGTTTGAAGGTGTTCATCATGCCACCGTCGCCTTCACCGTTTAAGTGTTTTACAGCGAGTTTGAATGCACGAAGCTCGTCAGCGCCTTCATCAGCGTAAGCACCTGTTTGCGGTACGTTAAAACCGAGCGTAATTGTTTTAGCATCGGCTTTTGGCATATTTCTAAAAGTCTCGCCTTTTGCGAATGCGTTTTGAATAAAAAATGGAGATGAAGCTGCCAGTCCTGTTGCCACTGAAGCTTTCAGAAAACCTCGACGATCAAGCGTTGGGGTTTTGTTATCGTTTTTCATAATACCTTCCTTTGGTAGTTTTGTGTCATGGTCAATGATGTAACATCACTTTTGTATTCTAGACCATAAATGAATGATTGTTAGGACTTTTTTATACTTTTATGAATTATTTCTTCATTAGTTGAGTTAATAATTCTGTAATACTTTGATCTTGCCAATCCATCGCACCGGTCGCCGCAAAACGTAATACGCCTTTTTTATCAACAATAAAGTTACTGGGATAGACATAGACCTTCCAGTCTTTAACTGTGGTGGAATTTTTATCTTGTAAGATTGGGAAGTTAACATTCATTGCCTCAGTAAAGCGCAAAATAGTTTCTTTATTTTCTCGGATATTGACCGCTAAAACTTCGAGTTTATCATTATAATTTTGTTTTAGTTTAACCAGTGAGGGCATTTCCTCTAAGCATGGCCGGCACCAACTTGCCCAAAAACTGACGATAACGGTTTTGCCTTGATAATCACTTAATTGGTGGCTACGCCCATTCAAGTCATTGAGCTTTAAGGCAGGCAGAGCCATATTAAGTGTTTGCAAACCCGGCAGTGCTTTTTTAATAATTGTTTTTTGGGTGAGGTTTTTGGTGTTATTAAAGGGCGCTGCCTGAGTGTTGCGTAAAAGTGCTAATGCATTATAAATAGTATTTGGGAAGTTTTTTAGTGCCTGTAAGTCTTTGTCTCGTAAATCAGCAAGGTCTCTTTGTTGAAAGCCACCGTGCACATCTTTAAGTATATGTGTAAACAACGGACTACCGCCTTTTTCTAATCGTTTGATTAAATGCGGTAAAGGAATAAAACGGGGGGAGCGTTCAGCCTGAATTAAATACAAGGGTAAGTTACTTTTACTTGCTATGTTCTGATACTGTGCTTTTTTGCCAATCTCTGGCGTCTGTTTTTGCAAGTAAGGCGCGAGTAAAATAATGCCCGCAAGTTGCTTTTTCTGTTTTAATTGTAAATTATAGGCTGTTTTTAAAAGCGGCCCTGCGGCATGGCTCATGGCAAGAATAAAGAGTTTATTGGGCTTTGTTTGTTGGGCAACTTGTTGGATATAATCGTCTAAATCCTGTTGCGGGATTTTATCTAAAGATGACCGTGTCACGGGAATAAAATAACTGTCATGAAAGTCGGGAATAATTATTTTTATAGACCTTTGTTGTACAATTTTTTTCAGCGTGCTTTGTCAACGACCACCGGCTCAAGCCGGTGGCTTCGTATTTTCGGCTAAAGCCAAGTGATCGTCTATCCAGACGATTAAGTCACGTCAAAATTATCATCAGGCT
>JALSJN010000048.1 GCA_026989335.1 Thiotrichaceae bacterium | reverse complement strand
TATAAAGAATCAGACACCACCAGAGCCTGATGATAATTTTGACGTGACTTAATCGTCTGGATAGACGATCACTTGGCTTTAGCCGAAAATACGAAGCCACCGGCTTGAGCCGGTGGTCGTTGACATATCTTACTTAATTATAGGGATGAGTCGTTTGATTTTACCCCAGTATTTATGTTCTAGGTTTAGCTCAACAGCCTTGGGCAAGCCTTTTGCTCTTTTACCCCAGTTATCTTGCCAACTTCCTTTTGCGGACAGCAACCGCAATGTGAAATCATCTACATTTTCCAACAAGATCATTTTTACAGGCTCAGCACCTAAGTGATCGACCAAGTTCCAACTCGAACGAATGAGCTTTTTATCATCCAAGTCATAACGCACACGCTGTAAGGTGCTACGTTTTAAATCCATTGGATTAGAGTTGCCAGCACGCGTGAATTCTAAAATCCCATCTTGCCCTAGCCCGTACAAAAATGCACCTTCACTTTGCCCAAAACCGGCACTTCTATTTCGAAACACCAACTGCCGCATATCCCGTTCTAAAATCATCATGGTTCTTTTTAAGGATTTAAGCTGGGCTTCTTGTGCGGTTAAAGCCTCATTACTTTTAAAGATATTAATTAGTCCGCCGTAAGCCATTAATGACATCATCGAAAAAATCATCATAGAAACAAGCAACTCGATTAGAGTAAAGCCAGATTGATTTTTTCTGATTTTTTGCATAGAAGCTCTCATTATGGCTTAGCCAAAAATCCAACAACGGTTACCACAGGGTCTGCATTCTTATCGCTACCTAGCGACCAAACAGAAAGCTCAACACGTTTAATATTTGCATCTTCGGTTTTTATTGTTTTTTGCACCCAGTCCCATTTCCGGTCGACCATTTCTTGATCACCCTTAACTTCACCCAACTTTGGCCATGATTTTTTTATCCTTAATTCTGCCAACTCATTTAAAGCCACCCATTGCGCAAAGGTTCTATCTGACAGCCTTGATGAGTTTCTTGCGGCAGTTCCCATGACCTTAATCACACCACCCAATGCAATCGCCACCACGAACAAAGCCACCATCACTTCGAGCAAAGTAAAGCCTTTTGATTTAGTAGGTTTATTTGGCATTTTTGTTTGTAATTCGTTGTTTAATTAATCCACTCGCATCAACATTGATATCTAAATCAATTTCATTTTGATAACTTAATTGATAACTAAAAGGAGTCACCTCTCCCGTTGAAAGAATTAATATTTGTGGGGACGCTCTCTTCTTCTTGCTGAATGCAACATATTCACCTTCAACATACAGCTTTGGTTTAATAACCTCAGGGAAGTCTTTACGCGCGAATGCACCTTCGGCTTCAACCCAACTCCCTTGATCATTCAAATAAAAAGCATAACCTGTTTTATCTAAAAGTAGCGCAAATTCACGAGATTGTAGCGTTGCCTCATCCTTAGCAAAATGCATCAAAGCTACAAAACGATCACCTTCTTTTTTGAGTAAATCTTCAGATTGATTGCTGGGAAACGATAATGACACCGCCCCCATCATAATAGCCGCAATAACCACCACGACCATCATTTCAATCAGCGTAAAACCTTTTGAATTATTCCTCATTGATACTTTTATTTTTCAATCGTCCAGCTACCGATATCATCTTCACTTTGAACACCATCAGGGCCGAATGAGTAAATATCAAAGTCGCCATGCGAACCTGGACTTAAATATTTATACGGGTTTTCCCAAGGATCCATCGGGGTCTTATTTAAATATTGGCGCCAGTTTTTAGGAGCAGGATCGCCGGATGGCTTAGACACTAGAGCCTCCAATCCTTGATCTGTACTGGGGTATTGGTAGTTTTCTGCTTTGTATAACTCGAGCTGCGAGCTAATGCTTTTAATATCTGTACTGGCTCGTGAAATACTTGCTTTCTCGATATTGCCTAATAGCTTAGGCCCAATTGCCGCAGCCATAATAGCAATAATAACAACTACGACCATGACTTCTAACAAGGTAAAACCTTGCACACGAGGTTTTACACGCTTTTGAGTTAACTGTTTCATTCTATATTCCCTAATTACTTGTTATCTTTAATTATCTACTGTTATGATTATTTAATCATTTTGCCACAACTACGCTTATTACCAAAACATTGATTTCATGAGAAAACTTATCCCTACGCTACTTTTGCTCAGTTTGATCATGATCGCATTGCAATGGTTTCAAGATACCTTGGTCTTCAAAAGAACCTATATCGCTAATGGTGAGTGGTGGCGCCTCGTCTCTGGCAACTTTGTCCATACTAACTATCCTCACCTTGCGCTTAACTTAACAGGCTGGTGGATTATGGGCTTCTTGTTTATGGACACCTTCCGAAGCAAAAAAATCCTTTTGAGTACGGCTTTTTTAAGTCTATTCACAGGTGCGTGTCTTTATTTGTTTAGTGACAAGCTAGAATGGTACGCAGGTTTTTCAGGCGTGCTTTATGGTCTGTTTTTAGTCGGTGCTATAACCGCCACACTGCAAAAAGATTATTTATTTGGCCTTGGCGTTGCCGCGCTTATTGTCGGCAAAGTACTGTGGGGATATTTTTTTGGCGAAAGCGAATCCAGTGCCGAGCTTATCGGCGTGCCTGTTGCAACCGATGCGCATTTATTTGGAATTGCAGGAGCGCTATTCATAGGGGTTGTTTTAGCCATCATACACTTTCGTCAAGAACGCTCACGATCAACGGCACGATAAGCAATATCGGTGCGATAAAAGACGCCATCCCAACTGATTTTATTGACCGAGTCATAGGCTACTTTTTGCGCCACCGTGACATTTTCACCCAAACCGACCACACAGAGCACACGCCCGCCATTGGTAACAACCTCACCATTGCTACTTGATGTACCTGCATGAAAAACCTTACTGTTAGCAGACTCAGGAAATAAGCCAGCAATAACGCTACCCTTTTCATAATTATCAGGGTAGCCGCCAGCAGCCATTACAACACCTACCGCTGAACGTGAATCCCACTGGATACTTTCTTTATTTAAGTTGCCATCAAGCGCTGATTCCATCAAAGCGACAATATCTGATTGTAGACGCATCATTACCGGCTGTGTCTCAGGGTCACCAAAACGTACATTGTATTCCAGTACTTTTGCATCACCGTTACCATCTATCATTACACCCGCATATAAAAACCCTGTGAAAGGATGACCTTCATCAGCCATACCTTTTATGGTCGGCTCGATAACATCCCGCATGATTTTTTTACTAATTTCTGGGGTAACGACAGGCGCGGGCGAATACGCACCCATACCACCTGTGTTAGGGCCTTTATCACCATTATCTTTCGCTTTATGGTCTTGTGAGGTTGCCATGGGCAGATAGTTTTCACCATCTGCAATAACGATAATACTCGCCTCTTCGCCAGTTAAAAACGCTTCGATCACCACCCGATGCCCGGCCTCACCAAAGGTATTTCCTGCCAACATATCCTTAGCAGCAGCAATAGCCTGATCTTCTGACTGCGCTAAAATAACCCCTTTACCCGCCGCCAAACCGTCCGCTTTTATAACAATTGGCGCACCCTGCTCTTTTATATAAGCAACGGCCTGATCAATATCAGTAAAGTTTGCATACGCCGCTGTGGGTATTTTATGACGCGCAAAAAAATCTTTTGAAAATGCTTTGGAGCCTTCCAATTGCGCCGCGCCTTGGGTTGGCCCAAAACAACGCAAACCTGCATCAGCAAAGGTATCAACCACTCCTAATACCAATGGCACCTCTGGCCCCACCACGGTTAAGCCGATCTCGTTATCTTGAGCGAAAGTCAGTAAGCCTTGGATATCTTCCACATTAATGGGAGTATTTTCCACCTTATCTTCAAGCGCTGTTCCCGCATTACCAGGGGCTACAAAAATCTTTTCGACTTTAGGCGATTGCGCCATCTTCCACGCCAAAGCATGCTCTCGCCCACCACTTCCGATTAACAGTATTTTCATAATCAACCTTCCCTTTTCTGTGTTTCGTGCATTATAAGGAATACTGTTTTAACATGTAGTAAAAATTAACAGATGATAAAAATCATGACTAAAACTGTAACACTTGCAAATCCTAGAGGCTTCTGCGCTGGCGTTGACCGTGCCATTGAAATTGTTGATCGCGCCTTAGACTTATTAGGCGCACCCATATATGTGCGCCATGAAGTGGTGCATAACCGCTTTGTGGTCAATAATTTGCGCGATAAAGGCGCAATTTTCGTACAAGAACTGGATGAAGTGCCAGATGATGCCACGGTGATTTTTAGCGCACACGGCGTATCACGAGCAGTTCAAGACAAAGCCAAAGAGCGTGGCTTAAAGGTTTTTGATGCGACTTGCCCACTGGTTACAAAAGTTCATATGGAAGTTTTGCGTTACAGCAAAAAAGGTATCGAAACCGTTTTAATTGGTCACAAAGGACATCCTGAAGTCGAAGGTACTATGGGGCAGTATGATAAAAATTTCGGCGGGGATATATATCGAGTCGATTCACCGCAAGAAGTTGAAAACTTAACAGTAAAGAATCCAGAAAAATTAAGCTTCGTCACCCAAACGACTTTATCAATGGATGATACTGCAATAATCATTGATCAACTTCGTAAGAAATTTCCAAAAATCACCGGCCCTAAAAAAGACGATATTTGTTACGCCACCCAAAACCGTCAAGATGCTTTAAAAAGTCTTGCTGAACAATGTGATTTAATTTTAGTTGTTGGCTCGCCTAATAGCTCTAATTCCAACCGATTGCGCGAACTCGCAGAGAAAAAAGGTGTCACCGCTTATTTAATTGACGGTGCAGATGACATTCAAGAAAGCTGGATTAATAAAAGTGATAAAATCGGCGTAACCGCTGGCGCATCAGCCCCAGATATTCTAATTGATGAAGTAAACGCCAAGCTTGAAGAACTAGGCGCTAATATTCTTCCTGACGATCAGGGGATTGTTGAGGATGTGTCGTTTGTTTTACCCAAGGAGCTGCGTAAATAAAGCTTATTACAGGGTTTCAGCTGGCTGATAATGAAAGAAAAATCGCCATCCAATTCGTGCGAAGGTCTCTATTAGTTATTTACCTCCACATACTTTTCAGATTTAACACGTCCGATTCGATTAATTTGAATTCTATTCTTTTTCACAGATGTGTTACCCGTCAATGTTTCAACCTTAAATAAAGGTGGCGTTCCCGCTACCCTCCCCGATAAATTATACGTTACAACATCAATATCCGCAGCGCCTACCGCAACATCTTCTCTAATAGAAATTTGATCATCAGGTTCTCCTGCTTTAATCCGCACATCATTACAAGCTGGTGTCGTTGCCGTGGCTGCATCCGAATCAATTACACCTGTAACACCACAAGTGTCCGAGAAAACTAACCAGCCATTCGTTGTAAAGGTTGCAGCGGTCGTATCACAAGCAGACAATGCCACATTGCTTTTACAGACTGATACATTACTACTACGTTTCAAAGCCTCACTGCGCGCCAAGTTTAACGAAGCCACAAACTCATTAGTCCCACTTGTGACCTTTGAGTTATTAATCATCAATGAAAAACTCGGTACCGCCAAAGTCATCAAAACAGATGCTATTGCGATAGTAACCATTAATTCAATTAACGTGAATCCTGCTACTAATTTTTTAGTCTTAAATTGTTTTTTCATGGTGTTTTTCACATAGATCACTTATTGTTTTTATTAGGCGCTAAATTTAATTAAAGCTTATTCCTTAATTAGACCATATTTTTAAAACCCATGAGAACTTCTCAGATGAACGGCAATTGGCTAGACATTGAAAAACACATGAGCCAGGCTCTTGATTTAACTATCAACTTTCAAAGTTGTACTGCTCTTTTGGGGGGTGACATAAATAACAGTTTTAAACTCACTGATAAAAATAATCAAAATTGGTTTATTAAAACAAACAAACCTAATCAGCTATTTATGTTTGAAGCTGAGTCAAAGGGGTTACAAGCACTTAATACAAGCAATTCTTTCCGGCTTCCTAGCGTTATCTGTTACGGAAAAACTAAGCAGTATTCCTACTTAGTTCTGGAGTATTTAGATTTATTACCTCAAATTTCACAAAAGCCTACCGGACTAGCACTGTCCAAAATGCACCTTTATCAACCTTCAAATAACAAGAATAATGTTGGCGAGTTATTTGGCTGGGAGCTTAATAATACTATTGGTTTGACCCCACAATCCAACCATCAACACAAAAGCTGGATTCGCTTTTGGCAACAAGAACGCTTATTGCCACAGCTTAAGTTTGCCAAAAATAATGGCTACTCAACAATTGACTATGAAAATGGATTGAGACTAATAGAAAACTTAAGTGTGTTCTTTACAACATATTCTCCAAGACCTTCCCTGCTACATGGCGACTTATGGTCTGGCAACTGCGCAAGTGATGCGCAAGGAAACCCTATCATTTTTGACCCTGCTGTTTATTGGGGTGATAGAGAAACGGATATCGCCATGACCGAACTTTTTGGAGGTTATACCCAAGACTTTTACGATGTTTATAATGCTGACTACCCTTTAGATCAGGGTTATACAACGCGTAAGCAACTTTATAACCTTTATCATGTTTTAAATCATTTTAACTTGTTTGGCGGGAACTATGCTTTGCAAGCGGCGAGTATGACAAAACATTTATTAGCACAAATTTAGTTGTAACTTGTAGTAGCTATCAAAATAGCCTCGAAGACACGAGTAAACTCAAATGTTAAACATATTACCCTTCATTAGTTAATAATAGCATCACGTTAAGATTTCTGAGCAATTATCATAGCTTCATTACGCAAGCCACGAAAACAATCACCTTGTGATTTATTCTCGCTATAAAAAAGAGTATTCAATGGCTCGCACAGTGCCAATAACTCACCCTCTTTTAGGCGAAACTTCTGGCTTTTCGGGCCTGCTGCTTCCAAACCTTCACAAGCAACAGCCCACGTTTGATAAAATAACAAACCCTTCGGCTTAAGCAAACTAAGGATATCAGGAAACAAATCTCGGTATAAAAAATAACTGACTACAATAACATCATATTTCTTATCAGCTAATCCCTCTGTTTCAATATCCCTCAGTAAAGGCGTGATAGACAGTTTGTTTTTACTAAGAAACGTTGCAAGGTGATTGAGTACAATTTCTGAGTTATCCACGGCATCCACGTCAAAACTTTTTTTCGCCAGAAACTGGGCATTACCTGCCCGCCCACAGGCAAGATCTAAAGCGACACCTGATTCAGGCAACAAAAAGTCATTATTTGCCAATACACCCGCGGGTAGCGCAGATGCTATATCGGCATCGCTATACGCCTCATTCCACTTATCTTTTTTAGTAGAACTTTTTTTATCAGTGCTTCTACTGCCCGCCATTATTTTCTCCAAAATGCTGGGGTCAGCACTACCAGCAAAGTAAATATTTCTAAACGCCCCATGAGCATTAAGAAGCATAACAACCATTTTGAGAAATCACCTACTTCTTTATAATTTGCAGCAACATCGCCCATGCCTGGCCCTAAGTTATTTAGAGTGGCGGCAACGGCAGAAAAAGCGGTGATTTGATCCATCCCCAATGCCATCAATGCTAATAAAAAGAAAACAAACACCGCTATATAAATCGAGAAAAAACCCCAGACTGCCTGAATAACATTTCTATCAACCGGCTTTTTATCCAGCTTAATTGCGATACGTGCATTTGGGTGAATTAAGCGCATCACCTCTCGCTTTCCCTGTTTAAACAGCAACAACACGCGAATTACTTTCATACCACCACCTGTAGACCCCGCACACCCTCCCACAAAACTGGCAAAAATTAATAACACGGGTAAAAAAGTCGGCCAATTTGAATAGTCTTCTGTGGTAAAGCCTGTGGTGGTTGCAATCGACACGACTTGGAATAAAGCACTGTATGATGCTTCACCGATGTCTTGAAAAATATTCATAAAATAGAGGTAGGCGATAGCAATCACCGTCAGTACAACCATTAAAATACCGTAAGCATTAAACTCAGAATCTTCACTATAAGGTCTTAAGCTAAGCGAGCGCCACGCTAAAAAGTGCAAACTAAAGTTAGCGCCAGAAAGCAGCATAAATACCACCGCCACAAGTTCAATAGCATGGTTTGAAAAGTAACCCATGCTCGCATCATGGGTAGAAAAGCCACCAATCGCGATTGTCGAGAAACTGTGCCCAATGGCATCAAAGGCATTCATTCCCGCAAAATAATATGCCAACGCACAGGCGACGGTAAAACCAAGGTAAATAATCCACAACAATTTGGCGGTGCCTTTAATGCGCGGCGTTAGTTTTGAATCTTTTACTGGGCCGGGGGATTCGGCCTTATAAAGCTGAATCCCCCCAATACCTAAAATAGGTAGGATTGCGACAGCCAATACGATAATACCCATGCCGCCCAACCACTGTAATTGCTGGCGATAATAAAGTACCGATTTGGGTAAGTCATCAAGCCCAACAATCACGGTTGCACCCGTTGTCGTTAAGCCAGAAATGGATTCAAAAACGGCATCGACAAAGCTTATTTGAAGCTCATGAGCGAAAAGGAAAGGCGCCGAACCTGCAACACCTAAGCCCCCCCAAAACAACACCACGATGAGAAACCCTTCGCGTAAACGTAACTCTCTTTTATGATTATGGACTGGATACCACAATAGTGCGCCGATACTAAAAACTAGCGCGAAGGAATACACAAACGGTAAAATTGAATCGTCATTATAAATCCAGCCGACAAATACAGGCGGCAGCATGGTGAAACTAAAAACAACCAGTAATAGCCCTAGGATGCGCTGTATGACAAATAACTGCATGACTAGGTTAAATATACCCAGCGCCGACCTGAAACATTTTCTCAACTGCTGTGATATAACGCTTGTCAGATAGGAATAAAATTACGTGGTCATTCTCTTCAATCACTGTTTCTTGATGCGGCATGATCACTTCATCATCACGAACGATTGCACCTATTGTAGCGCCCGGCGGGAGCTGTAAATCAATCCGTTTTCGCCCTACCACGCGAGAGTTATTTTCATCACCATGTGCAATAACTTCAATAACTTCTGCCGCACCCTTACGCAGTGAATGTACAGAAACGACATCGCCACTGCGGATATGAGCAAGTAGCGCACCGATGGTGATTTGTTGTGGCGATACCGCTAAATCAATATTGGCGTTCTCTACAAGATCCACATAACCGGTTCGATTTACCAGCGACATGACCTTATTAGCCCCCAAACGTTTGGCTAACATCGCGGATAAAATATTGGCTTCATCATCATTGGTTAAGGCGCAAAAAATATCCACATCGCTGATATTCTCTTCGATCAACAAGGCTTCGTCGGCAGCATCCCCTTCTAGTACAATCGACTTATTTAAAGTCTCTGCTAGGTAGTTCGCTCTTTCCGATGTTTTTTCGATAATTTTAATTTGGTAACGACCTTCTTCTAAAGCGGTAGCCAAACGCTCACCGATATTACCACCACCAGCAATCATAATACGCTTATAAGGTTTATCAACACTGCGTAGCTCACTAATAATGGTACGAATATGTTGTGTACTAGCTATCAAGAAAACTTCATCATCCGCTTCAATCACAGTTTTGCCGTTAGGAATAATGGCTTTACCTTGACGAAAAATAGCCACCACACGCACCTTAACTTCGGGCAAGTGTTCACTCAAATCCTCTATCGCATGCCCAACCATTGGGCCTTCGTGATACGCTCTAACTGAAACCAGATGGACTTTACCATTTGCAAAATCAATCACTTGCAACGTTCCAGGGTTGATAATTAGGCGATAAATAAAATCGGTGATTAACTGCTCAGGGCTGATTAATACATCAACAGGGATCAACTCTTGGGTGAATAACTCAGGGTGATCTAAATAACCTGCTGCTCTAACGCGTGCGATTCTGGTTGGTGTTCGGAACAAACTATAGGCAACCTGACACGCCATCATATTCACTTCATCACTATTGGTAACAGCGATGATCATATCGGCATCATTAACATTCGCCTGCTCTAACACATCCGGGTGTGAGGCATGACCTTGGCGTGTATGCACATCCAGTTTCTCACGCAACTCACGCAGCACCAGCTTATCGGTATCAATAATCGTAATATCGTTATCTTCATTGGCTAAATTTCTCGCCAATGAAGCCCCAACCTGACCTGCACCCAAAATAACAATATTCATTTTCCGAACTGCTTAGGGTCTATCCCTAGTGAGCGCATTTTACGGTATAAATGGGTGCGTTCCATTTGGACTTTTTCTGACAATTTACTAACGTTACCGTTAACTTGGCCAAGGTGATGGATTAAATAATCATGCTCGAATTGCTCGCGTGCTTGACGCAAAGAAAGATCAAACAGACCTGCGGGGGCTTCTGTTAACGGCTGAGAAAACACAGCGACCTCGGTGCCTAATGATTCCTCGACTTCTTCTTCGCTGATTTCAACATCAGTGCCCATAATTAATAAACGTTGCACTAAGTTTCTTAACTCTCGAATATTACCAAACCAAGGATAATTACGCAGGTGATTTTGCGCGGCTACCGAAAAATGCCGATACGGTAAACTGTCTTGTTCGGTTAATTTATCGACATAATAATTGAGTAACTCAGGTACATCTTCGGGATGCTCTCTGAGACCAGGAATCATTAGTGGTACGACATTCAACGCCTCATACAACTCAGCATCGAACAGGCCGGCTTCAACATCATCACGCAGGTCATGTTGTGATGAAACGACTAATTTTAAACTTAGCCCAATATGTTCTACCCCACCAATGCGTGTGTAGAACCCTTCCCTTAATGCACTTAATAACTGCAGCTGTACATCCATAGGAAGTGCGGCAATATTAGAGAGGTAAAGACAGCCTGAATGCGCCTCATCAAGTAGGCCATAGTGCACATTTTCTTGCTGTTCAGAACCGAATAACTCTTTAGCCACAAGTTCTTTTGCAAACGATGAGACTGTAGCCTTAACGAAATTGCGATTATTATCATCGCTATTGGCATGTAGGAAGCGGGCAAAAACTTCTTTGCCTACACCCGACTCACCATAGATCAAGATAAGATCATTTTGAGATGCCAGACGTTTCGCTTGCTGACGTAGCTTAACCATAATTTGGCTACTACCCAAAGGATATTCTGGAGCTTGCACTTGCTCTCGTAGGCCTTTATTTTCTTGGGCTAGAGTTTCGGAATGTAGCGCATTTTCAATCGTCAGTAACATCTTCGCCATTGAAAGCGGCTTTTCGATAAAATCATACGCGCCTAGGCGGGTTGCTTCTACCGCTGTTTCGATAGTTCCATGCCCCGACATCATAATCACTGGGCAACATAGAGAACCACTTTTTTTCCAGCCCTTTAACAGTGAAATACCATCCTCACCAGGCATCCAAATATCTAGCAATACTAAGTCAGGCCGGCGTTGAAGGCGTGATTCTTTGGCTTGCTCCGCATCTTCTGCAGTGGCAACCTCATAACCTTCATCTTCTAAAATTTCACTGATCAATTGCCGAATATCAGGTTCGTCATCAACAACAAGAATATATTGTGCGGCCATAATTGTTCTCTACTAAGTGTTTCTACTTTGCTTTAGGCGATTTTACTCACACCTCAGTCGAGCTAAGGTCTCTAATAGGCAAATAAATACTTATTCTAGCACCTCTTCCCTCATTATTCTCTGCCAACACGCGCCCTTTATGCTCTTCAACAATGCGTTTAACAATCGCCAAACCAAGGCCTGACCCTTTTGGTTTCGTTGTTTTATAAGGCTCTAATAAATGAGGCAGGAGTTCTTTATCAATCCCTGGGCCATTATCAATCACATTGAGCACAAATTTTTTGTTACCATTTTCTAAGGTTTCGAGTTTAGTCGTTAATCTTAAAACTGACTTATCCTTACTATTGCTATTTTCCAAGGTATCTTGCGAACTTTTTTTATTATCATCCTGCATTGCTTCAAAGGCATTTTTTATGACATTAACCAGTAGTTGCCTAATTCTATCTTTATCCACATTCAGTAACGGCAAATCATTATCTAAATCCAGCACTATCCCGACATCAACAGGATTGACGTGATACAAATCAACCACCTCTTGAATAAGTTTATTGATATCGACCTCGGTTATTTTTAATTCTGGACTACGTGCATACTCGCTAAAAGCATCTACCATTTTTTTCATGGTGTCGACTTGCTGAATAATGGTATGACTCATGCGTTGCAACAAATCAGCAGACTCTTCATCTAACAAAGGTTTTAAACGATGTTGCAAGCGCTCTGCTGAAAGCTGGATGGGCGTTAATGGGTTTTTAATTTCATGTGCTAAACGCCGCGCCACCTCGCTCCATGCCGCATCATGCTCTGCTTGCATGACATCGGTAACATCTTCAATCACCAATACATGACCCTGCGCGCCTTCAATTAATTCTGGCAGTAATGCGCCGCGCGCCACCATGGTGCGGTTGACTCCTTCAAGCATCAAAGTTACTTCTGTTTGCCATTCTTTTTTATCATTCGAACTATCTGATGAGTTTTCTAAGTGCGGTAATATTGCTTCAAATAACGGTTGTAGCGCATCAATATCACCGCATACATTTTTAAAGGTTTTCCCCTGATATTTTCTTAGTGGGGCGAGCAATAATTGTTCTGCCGCGCGATTAACACGACGAATTACATAATCACTGTCCAAAGTTATAACCCCAGAAGTGAGATTATCTAATACAGTATAAACATAATCATGCTGGCGCTGGACCTCTTGCTGACTTTCTATACTTTCATTTTGCGCATTTGAGAGTTGTTGCGTCATGGTATTAAAGGAGCGCGCTAACAAACTAAAGTCATCTTTATCAACGACGGGGAGTTTTTTCTGCAAATTACCTGAGGCTACTGCCAAGGTGCCTTCTAACAACACCCTAATCGGTTGAGTAAGCCTTAAAGAGTAAAGAAACGCCGCCCAAATTAAGAATAAAATCGACAGTAACATAATCAACATTAAGGTAATTTTAAACGCTTGTTTTAACTCCGCACGTTGGTAACTTTTTTCTTGGTATTGATTATAGGTATTTTGCACATTTTCTGCCAGCACCTGCTCTTTTTCAGAAAACGGAAACAACGCAGTTAATACCAGCGATTTACGGCTTACCCCTGGAGACACACTAATCGCCACGCGTGAAAATAAACCTTCTTTACCAGCAGGTTCAAGTTGATACATGTAACCACGGCTCGAAATCTTTCGATAAATATCATCAGCAGGAAAGCTCGGTAAAAACTTGCCAGAATCATCCCCGCCATAAACTAACACGCGTTTATTACTGTCCAATAAAACAATCTCATAAGCACCCATCGCATAGAGCTGGCGTTGTACAAAGCTTGCATAGTCAAAATCATCAATATTTTTTAAAGCGTTTGCAACACGTTCAAGGTCAAATAAATGCTGACGCATTCTAACATCAAGAGAGTTTCGGGCTAGCTCCAAGGAATCATCTAATGCCCCTTCAATCTTCACATCAAACCAACCATCAATACGATCGCCGATAAAATTCATCGAAAAATAGGAAACTACTAACACGGGTAAAATAGAGAGAATGGCAAAACCGACCATCAAGCGCAAAGCAAAACGTGATCCTGCCTTGCCTGATCTTAGGTAACGATAAGCCTTAAGCCCATTATAAATAATTAGGCTAACCAAGCCCCCTAACACGATCATGCTGACAGGGAATATCCACTCGCTTAGGCTGCTGTTTTTTGTGGGGTTTTGAGTCGATAATGCTAACAATACAAGCAATGTAGCAATTAATATAAAGGTAACTGCTACGGGAAGAACTTGGAAGAATAGTGTTCTTAGCGTCAATAATCTTACGGAAGTGGCCACAACACACCTTCGCTGGTCAAGCTATACTCATCACTAAATAAGGACTGAATTTTTAACGGCAACCGCAAGCTCTCTGGGACAATATCAGCAACACCAAAAATATAATAATTATCATCTCTTAAGGTTTCTGCTGACTTGGCTATTTTGGGTAATTTATAGCGTCGTGTTTCTCCTAGTTTTCTTAAAGCGGCAGAAAGACTAGCAAAGTTCCAGTTCTCATCAGTATCAAGACGGGATAGTAAATAGTGCTGGCTAAGCGCATGGTATTTAAGCGTAAAGCGAATCGTTTTTAACGAGGTATCACCGTTAAACCACCAGTTTCGATGTTCACCCAAGCGAAACTGAATCCGTGCGTTCAATGCTACACCTTTTAAAAGTGCATTTTTCAAATGATCAGTGAGTTCAAAAGATACACTCGTTTCAACGTGATAATTGGGCGGACTACCAATCAGTTTAAAACTCTTAAAATCAACCCGAGCGGCCATAATGCTTTGAGATAAAGACATTAAAAAAACAATCATTAAGCTAATCGTTATGGTGTTTTTATAGAACCGCATTATTTTTTAACAGAATTTACTGGGTGATTATAGGAAGAATGAAGTGTTGTAATTAAACCACAAAGAGTTAGTTATTTAAACTTCTTTAGAGGCTGATTACATCGATAAGAATTCACGTGTATTAAAAGAGAAACACTTCTAGTTGTAAATAGTTGTGTTTTATCAATGCAACTAATTTATAAGTTATCTACTCTCTCATCCGAAGTTTATGCGTAACAAACCGATTACCTTTTTAGGATAAAAATACCATGAAATACACTTTAATTACTCCTCTAATTCTTGCTGCATGCATCAGTGCAGGCACTCTTCAAGCTGCTGATGTACCCAAAAAACTAGAACGACAAACGACTTGGGGGCTTTATGTAGACTCTCAAGAAGTGGCTAAGATGAAAAAAGATCTTGGTGATAAAATGCTTTTTATTGATGTTCGTGACCCTATAGAAATTATGTTCACAGGTTTTAGTGATGTGGTCGATATTAATATTCCCTATAAAATAGCGGATACAACAGCTTGGAATCAAAAGAAGCCTGTCTTTAATATGGCGATCAATAAAAATTTCGAACAGGATCTAGAGGCTGCATTAAAAGCACGAGGCCTCACTAAAGAAGCACCTATCGCCATTATGTGTCGTTCAGGTGGAACACGTGGAGCACCTGCAACGAAGCTTTTAGAAAACAAAGGCTATAAAAATGTTTACGTTGTTACTGACGGCTTTGAAGGTGGAAAAGTTAAAAAAGGCGAGAAGAAGAATTGGCGTTTAAAGAATGGCTGGAAGAATGCAGGCTTACCTTGGAGTTATAAACTTAATAAAGACAAAATGTACATGCCTTCAAGCACTAAAATTACCCCAGAAATGGCTAAAAAAGCGGCTTTTATATCCAAGCTTAATCACGCTAATCCCATGCCAAACTATATGCCCGTTGCTATGAAAAATGCAGAAGCACTTAAGCTAAATGAAGAACAAATAACGAAACTTAAATCATGGACTAGTGCAAATAAGGGTAAGTCTAAAGCGGCTGTTATGCGAATTATTGAACTCGAAAACGAAATTGCAACGGCATCTATGAAGGGAGAGGGTAAAGAAACGCTCATGAACAAGTTTAGTGAAATGTCAGAAATGCGAATGAAACTTGCGGCATCAAAGACAGCTTGCCGTGACAATATGCGTACAATATTGACAACTGAGCAATGGGATACTTTGGTTGGACTGCAGGCTGCCACTAAAAAGAAAGTAGTTGAAAAACACGCTTCTTTATAAGCTAATCAGGGAAGATTTGATAATAATAGGCAGATATTCATAAGCCCGTTATGATTTGATCATTGACTCCTTAAACTATAAAAAAACCAAGCTAATTAGCTTGGTTTTTTTATTTGTGGTATTTTGGTTAAATCTAGAATCTAAGTTTTACTTTTCTAGCAACCTAAGATAACCACACGCAATATGAGTAAAATTCTACTAAAACAAGCTTGGCAAGGTGTGGCTAACTGTAGCCAATGCAGCATTCGAAAATCGGTGTTATTTGCAGGCTTATCTGAACAAGATTTTGATGCTATTCATAAACCAATTAATCAATTTCAAATAAAAGCAGGCGATAAAATCTACGGGGGTGGGTGATGATGCGACCTGCATGCATACCATACGCAGTGGATTAGTTAAATTAGTCCAGTATTTACCTGATGGCACACAAAGAATTGTGCGGTTATTAAAAGCATCCGATGTGATTGGTTTAGAGGCGATTTTAAGTTCAACATATAAACATGACGCCATTGCCTTGCATGAAACTGAAATTTGTCGTTATCCAGCCAGTGCCGCTAAAGAATTATCTGAAACGAACCCTGTTTTGCATCAAGAATTTATAACACGTTGGGAGCGCGCATTGAATGATGCAGATAAATGGGCAACTGAGTTTTCAACAGGCACGGCTAAACAGCGAGTTTCCAGATTATTGTTACAGCTATCAGAAAATAATCCCTGTAATACCTGCAGGCTTTTCAGTCGTGAGGATATGGGAGCGGTGTTAGGCATAACAACAGAAACAGCAAGCCGCATGATTGCCGAATTTAAGCGTCAACGAGTAATTGTTGAAACATCCTTTAATGAGTTCTTATGTGATGTCGATAAACTAGAAGGAATTGCTTTTGACTAAATTTTAAGTCTTCTACACCTTCCTTAACAATACAAAGTCACCCCACACTTAGGAAGTCATATCAGTTTCAGTCGTTTCTAGTTAGCCGACCCCCTAAAGTCTAACCTATTCCGCAACTGCGGATTCTCAATGCTTCCTTATCATTATCTAAATACACTATACGGATAGACATCAAGTCATAGGTAGAGAAATAATAATGATACTCGCAAATAAAACATTCAATGAATTTTTAAACGATGCAAAATCCAGAATTATAGAAATTGACATTGAGGGCGCAGATAAATTAATTAGTCAGGGCTACAATGTGCTTGATATTCGTGAACCACATGAGCATGAAGCAAGCCATATAGAAGGCTCAATTAATATCCCACGTGGCGTATTAGAAACTGCAGCTGATTTAACATTCGAAGGTGAAAATCCTGATCTGCGAGATGCGAGAGACTCACAATGGCTGGTAGTTTGTGCTACAGGTGGTCGAGCAGCACTAGCAACAGACACATTACAACAAATGGGTTTTAAAAATATGGTTAACCTTGCAGGT
>JALSJN010000047.1 GCA_026989335.1 Thiotrichaceae bacterium | reverse complement strand
GAATAACTAGCGAAACGCATAATTCATTACGACCTTGATTTAACCGTTTATTCTTTTAAGTTTTATACTGGACTCAGCTATAACAGTTTTATATTTTGGGTGGCATCTCTTCAAGTATAAAATTAATCAGGGCGCGGGTTTTTGTTGGCATAAACTCTTTTTCAGGGTAGACAATGTACATGGGTAAGCCCCCAATCGGTTGATAATTCGGTAAGATTTGTACCAGCTTTCCTTGCTCAATAGTGTTATTTAGAAGGTCTTTAATCTATTAGTAATACACCGGTATGTTTAATGGCAGCAGTTACTAATGCACTTGGATCGTTGATGGATAACGGCCCCGAGACGATCACGCTTTCCTCTCCTTTATCGCTGGAAAATGTCCATGTGTTCATCGTCCATTTTAAATTTTGATAAAACAAGCAGCGGTGGTGTACTAAATCGCTCGGTTTTTTTAGTGGGGGAGCGTTCTTTAAATATTCTGGGCTGGCGCAAAGTACCCAAGATAAGTCACCTAATTTTCGTGCAATGAGTGATGAGTCCGGTAAGTGTCCAACACGAATAGAGATGTCAATATTTTCAGCAACCATGTCGACAAAACGATCCTCTAGTTGCAAGTTTATTCTTAAATTGGGGTGCAGCGCTAAAAACTGGGTAATTAAAGGCAGTAGGTGAGTACGCCCTTGAGCGCTCGCACAAGAGACTTTTATCTCACCTTCCATGTCAGCTTGATGATCTTCACTGATGTGTTCTATCGCTTGTAGGGCCAGCTCAACTTTATGTGCCTCTTTGAGTACTTGTAAACCCACTTCTGTGAGTACAATTTTTCGTGTGGTTCGATTAAATAACCGAGAACCAATTTTTTGCTCCAGTGCGGCTAATTGTTTACTCACCGATGACCGGCTCATATTAAGCATTTGGGCTGCAGCTGAAAGACTACCGAGTCTATTTATTTGAGAAAAAAGAACCAATCCCTTCATATTTGCGTTTTCAAGTGCCATTATCTACTTTACTGTTTCTAAATTGGAAACAATTTAATTCAATAAACAGATCTAATCAAGGCGTAAATTTAAGCGTACCATGAATTTTCTTCAACCAATCAAATGAGAAATTAGCATGTACAAATTAATGAAAGCAGTACAAATCAACGACTTTGGTGATCGAAGCATTTTGACATTGAATGATGACGTTACAATTCCTACACCTGCAACCAGCGAGGTTTTAATCAAAGTGAAGTCTGCAGCAGTAAACCCTGTGGACTGGAAAGTTCGTGAAGGTTACTTACAGGGAATGTTAAACCATGAGCTGCCCTTAACCTTGGGGTGGGATGTCTCTGGGGAGATTGTCGAAGTAGGTGATAACGTAACGGATTTAAAAATTGGCGATGCTGTTTATAGCCGACCGGATATTGCAAAAAACGGTAGCTATGCAGAATACATCATGGTTGTAAGTGATGAGGTTGCAATTAAACCCAAATCACTCTCATGGCAAGAGGCAGCAGGAGTGCCTTTAGCGGCACTGACTGCGTGGCAAGTGTTGTATGAAATAGCAAATTTAAAAGCCGATGATCGAGTATTAATTCATGCAGGTTCGGGTGCTGTTGGGCAATTCGCAATTCAGCTAGCTAAATTACGTGGGGCTTATGTATATACGACAACCTCATCAAAGAATACTAACTTGGTATTAGGTCTTGGTGCTGATGAGGCTATTGATTACCATAAAGAGGACTTTTCTGAACTGAAAGATATTGATGTTGTTTTCGATACAATTGGTGGAGATACGCTAGCAAACAGTTGGAAAACACTAAAGAAAGAAGGTTGTTTGGTATCTATTATTGAGGAGCCCAATGAAACAACCGCTGCGGAATACGGCGTTTCTGCCTACTTCTGTTTTGTACAACCCAGTCGCGAACAGCTTGATAAGCTAACCGAGCTTGCTGATGCAGGTCAGCTAACAGTGAGTATAGACAGTGAGTTTGAACTGAATGACGTTGCTAAAGCACATGAGCGCAGCGAGTCTGGTCGCGCACAGGGGAAGATTATTATTAATGTGTCAGAGTAGTATTGTTGATAACACAGTTGGGCCTCCTAACATCAGTTGCACCGCTATTTTCTTGTATTCATAACAACTTTTGAACGACTTGTTCTTAAAAATATTGTAAAATCTACTCATTATTCTGTCGAGTTTCAGTCAGTATCACATTATTGAGACTTTGCATGAATCGAGTGACGAGTAAAAATGGCTGAGATCTCACCGCTTTTCGTTGAAAAACTTGCTAATAACCCATTATTAGCTTCATTTTCCGCCTCAATCAGTGATATTTTAGCCGATTTAGCGAGCTTACCACTTGCTTTTAAGGAGAACCTGATTAAGCCGATTATAATTTAGCGCAGAAAAAACTGTTGCTATTTTTCAGGAAGTGAGTCGTAATAATTATTTTGCATTTGCATTTGCATTTGCATTTGCATTTGCATTTAATGCTTTTAAGTCATTTGCAAGCAAAGCACTAAATATTGCACTGATCTTCGTGGAAAATATAGGCAGTTTTAGCCAGCTGAAAATAATTGGACTTGATCAGGATCTCCTTAAGTGGATAACTCGATTATTAGAGCTTCAGCCGTTTCTTTCGCCATCGACTCATGCAAAAGCCTCAAAGTATTTACGAAGTTTTATATGTTTTCACAAAAAATTGATGTAGAAAAAAAATGGGATGCAGACTTTGTTTCTTTGTCTCCCATTTTTGAACCACTTCATTATTGGGCTAAAGGCTTTAGTGATTTTAAAAATGAGTGGCCCCAACTTGAAGACTATCAGTCGATTTTAAATAGCTTACCTCGGCCAATTAAAACGTTAGCAGGAAAAACGCTAAAGGTTGTTGCGCAGGACGGTAAACCGGGTCATTTTAATGAGCATTATGCGCCGCGTGTTTACTTTACAGGCGAGATTCAGACGCGCACTGAAAACTGGCATGATTTTTTTCAGTTTTTAACGTGGTTTATGTTTCCAAAAACGAAAGCGGTTATTAATTCTATTCATGTTCCTTCTGCTCAGGCGCGCATCGAAAATAATATAGAGCTGGGTCGCCGTTCTCCGATTGAAAATATGTTATCCCTTTTTGATGAGGGGGGCGCTGTTATATTAAGCAGTGATAAATCGTTGTTACAATTAATTCGAGACTTCAAATGGAAAGAATTGTTTTGGCAGCGTAGGGGTGAATTGCAAGAAAAGTTAAAGCTCGTGACGTTTGGGCATGCTTTATATGAGAAAGGTTTATCGCCTTACATTGGTATGACGGCAAATTGCATTTTACTTCATGTTGATGAGGCATTACTACAGCAAAGTAAACAACAGCAACTTGACTATATTGATACTGAACTAGCGCAGCTTTTCGTCAGTGGTGAACAGTATAAGAAACCGAAAGATTTATCGCCTTTTCCATTATTGGGCTTGCCCGGCTGGAATGAGGGTAATAAGATCGAATCTTTTTATGATAATGAACGCTATTTTCGTCCGGGTAGGAAAGTTATTTAATAATGTGAGACCTTTGCAAGAATCAGATGACGAGTAAAAATGACTAAAATTTCACTGCTCTTCGTTGAAAAAATTGCTAATAACCAGTTATTAACTTCGTTTTCCATCTCAATCAGTTAAAATTATAGCCCATTTTTCTTTCGCCACTGACTTATTGAGCCTCGCTCCTAACGTCAGCCCAGACCTGCCAGGCTAGTCTTTTTTATCAATGGTTATTTCAATAGATTTACTACTGCCAGCAAACCATTTTTGAACATATAGAGACCCTACAATGGGAGCCGTTCCTTCTTCAGGAACTTCTTTATAACGAATACTGTTTTTTGTTTCTTTTTCATATTTAAACGTTACTATTTTCTTTGACATAGGATTATTCCGATAGATTATGTTTTTATTCAGAGAGAGGTAGGTTGGTCTAAAGCATGAAGCCCTACGGAGTTGATTAAAATGAGCAGTCCGGGCTTTGAAACTACCTCCCTTCTTTAAAATTACCCCAAGGGTCTTTAGCAGGAACAGGTTTACTCTCAGTCGAATCATCACGAGACTTATAATGCTCAGAGTTCCCAGTATTAGTATTACGTCGCTCGTTATATTGCCTGCTAGACCCTTTGTGTTTACTTGCGTGGTTGTTTCGACTACTAATATTCTTAGCACGTTTTTTTTGCAATCGCTCCCCATCTTCAATACTTAAAAGCGCTGGGTCACTCGGCTTGTGGCACTCTGGTACGATGCGTTCTCTTGGCGCTAATTTAAACTGTGTAGAAGATACAGCGGGTAAATTTTTATATTGGTACAAATAAAACAGTTCGACCTTTTCACGCGCCCAGTCTGTCTTTTTTAGAAACTTTTCACTGGCAGCAAGGCTGGGGTTTACTCTAAAGCAGTTAATGTTCAAATACGCATAAAGAATATCAAAGCCATAGTGGCTGACCAGCTCTTGCAAGACTGCTTTTAACCCTACGCCGTGGAGTGGGTTGTTTAAATAAAGGTTTTCTTGGTTTTGTTTTTCTTCATGATAAACTTCTTCACTCATCGAATGTATACCTTGTTTGTTAACTCTCAAAATCAGTCAGTGTTTTTATAAGTTAGATAAGATAGAAACCAAAGAGTTGATCTTATGGATAACTCTTGTTTTGTTGACTTTGAAAGAGCATTACTTTGAGACCTCGGCACGAGTCGATGATGAAAGAAACGGCTGAAGCTCTAATGATCGAGTTATTCACTTAAAAAAACAAGTGGTAAGCTTGCTAAAATCGGATGAGATTTCACTGCTTTTCGTTGAAACTACAGTCATTATTGCTCGGCATCCGAGTCATGCAAAGTCTCACTTTATTTAAACGCCATTTTAAACGCCATACCTAAAATATCATCAACCATCGAACCATCATTATCAGCATCAAATATTTTAGTTAAGAACCCTGTTGATTGCTGGCGAGATGGAGCGCTGCTTCCACCCATCATTTTCTTGCCTAACGCTCCCATCACCATGGTTGCAACAATCGGTAACATTTTCTTGAGTAGTGAATCGCTTAGGCCAGTCTCTTTTGAAGCACGTTTAGTAACATGACGGCTGACGTCTTTATTGCCAAAAATATGGCCTAAAATATCGTTACCATCATTACGGGTATTTTCTTCACCATACAGTGATGGGTTTTCAATGTAGCGGGAATGCTTGCCTGTATTAAGTGCATCAAACAACCCGCCCATGCCTTTCTCTGACTGGGTTTGTGCGCCTAAGCCACGTGAGAGTGACTTTGCCAGTGATGAGATCGCATCCTTTGCTTGCGAGTCATTTACGCTAAATTGATTGGCGAATGTTGAAATAGTATTTGAATTACTTTTATCAAAAAGAAGATCGGTTATGTTCAAGGTATACTCCGGAAAGGTTAAAGTTTGTAATCAATAATTAATGGTGCATGGTCAGAAAACTTCTCATCTTTATAGATTTCAGTTTTCTCTACCGTTCCTTTTAAACTGGGGGATAAAATATGATAGTCAATCCGCCAGCCGGTATTATTTGCATAGGCTTGGCCTCTGTTTGACCACCAGGTATAAGAATGTTCTGGTTGATCCAGCTCTCGAAAGGCATCGACAAATTTGTAATCATCAAATAACACATCCAGCCATGCGCGCTCTTCGGGTAAAAAACCTGAGTTTTTCTTATTGCCTTTCCAATTTTTAATATCCTCATTTTTGTGTGCGATATTCCAATCGCCACAAATAATATAATCACGCCCAGAATCAAGCATTTGCTGGATCAGGAAGTTACTTTTGGGTTTGGCAAACTCATCATTGGTTTTGCCTAACAGGTTTGCTATTTCTACACTTCGCATGGTTTCATGCTGGGTTGTTTTTTCTAAGGGCATAAAATAATCCATACAGCGATACTTGGTTTGCTGGCGCTCTTCTTTGGCAGAACCTGATGGCATATAGAGTGAAATCACACTCAGATTGCCAAAACGTGCTTCAATATAGCGACCTTCATAATCAAACTCTTCATTTGCCATACCGACAATAACTTCATCAGGTTCATTTTTACAATAGAGTGCTACTCCGCTGTAACCTTTTTTAACCGCATCGTGATAATAGCTATAGCCTGGGTGAAACATCGGGTCTTCTAATTGATGCACCTGTGCTTTGGTTTCTTGGATGCAAACTACATCAGCATCTTGCTTTTCTAGCCAATTAAAAAAACCTTTCTTAGCCGCAGAGCGAATGCCGTTTGTATTTGCTGTAATAATTTTCATTGATAATAACTCTCATCATTGTTCATGCAAGTTTACAAGGTTTCTATAATTTAGTCGTCTTTGGGTTTAAGATAAGTGTTAATTATTGAAAAGGATTTCATTATGGCTCGTACCCCATCAACAATGCTCGCGCTTGGCACTGCTGCTCCAGACTTTACTTTATTAAATCCAGCCACTAATCAGCAGGTATCACTTTCAGACTTTAAAGGTAAACCAGTTTTAGTGGCTTTTATTTGTAATCATTGCCCATACGTGGTTTTAATCAAAAAAGAATTTGCCCAGTTTGCGAAAGACTATCAGGCAAAGGGTTTAGAGGTGATTGCTATTAATGCCAATGATGTGGTGAATTACCCGGATGACAGCCCTGAAAAAATGGCGGAGGATGTAAAAACCTTTGCTTACAGTTTCCCTTATTTGTATGACGAAACACAACAAACGGCTTTAGCGTATCAGGCGGCCTGTACACCAGATTTTTTTATGTTTGATGCTGAGCATAAGCTCTATTATCGTGGGCAATTTGATGATGCACGACCTAAGCAAGAGGCTCTGGTCACGGGTAAAGATATGATTGAAGCAGCAGAAGCGCTACTTGCTGGTAAGCTTGCTCCTGAGAATCAAAAAGCATCGCTTGGTTGTAACATTAAGTGGAAGGAAGGCAATGAACCTGTTTATTCGTAAAATTTATTAAAGTTAGGTCATAAAAAAACCAGCATGAAGCTGGTTTTTTTATGACTACTGTTTACTGACTATATATAAAGACAAATATCTGAATCACCAGCAAACTCAAAGAATGTAGCAGCACCAACATAGTCGATACCATCAATGAAGTCTTGTTCAGCGTTAAAGCCGAATAGTTCAACTGTCATCTGACAAGCAAGGAATCTAACTTCAGCTTCTTGACAAAGCTCGCGTAATTCAGCAATGGTAGCAACACCGTTGTTAGCCACTGTCTTTTTCATTAATGTGGTTGCGATAGCTTCATAACCGGGCAGGTTAGATTGGATAATGTTTGGAATATTCCAGTTTACTTCTCTTAACCAACTTGGGCCGAAAGGCATTTTCATTGGCATGCCAGGGTTACCTAGTGGACTAACTTGTAGCGTTTCTACATCTTTCTTTAAAAGGTTTAAGCCGTAGAATGTACAAAAAACTTCTACATCATAACCCAGTGCAGCAGCGGTCGATGCAAGAATGAAAGGGGGGTAAGCCCAGTCTAAAGTTCCTTTAGTGGCGATAATTGCAAGTTTCTTCTGTTCCATTGTACTAACCTCTCAAAATTCAAATCATCATTCCTCAGGGAGAAATAACTACTCAATAGGGTTTCCCTAGCGGGAAAAACTACCCCGACTATAACAGGAAACCTTAATATACTGAAGCGTTAGTTAATGGGAATATTATTATTA
Organism: Thiotrichaceae bacterium; assembly: GCA_026989335.1. Taxonomy (GTDB): domain Bacteria; phylum Pseudomonadota; class Gammaproteobacteria; order Thiotrichales; family Thiotrichaceae; genus Cocleimonas. The sequence goes on along the minus strand of JALSJN010000047.1, from coordinate 9,627 downwards.
GCTTAAGTAGCTTTTTGTTCACTGTCGGGATAGCTTAATTTAATTTGAAAAATGAGCGAGCAATATATCAATAAATTACTGCATTCTTTGCGGTAAATATTTAATGCTTGTGGAAATCAGCAGCACCCTGAGTGCTTTTATCTGTTCAATTTTAGTTTATGTTTCTATCAGGAATTTAGGGTAATATCGTAAGTCATAATAATCGAGAAGATATCAATGACTCACCCGATACTTGAAGACCTCAATTGGCGTAAAACATCCAAGCAGCAAGATAAAACCAAACGTATTCCTGAAGAAGATTTAGCGGTATTTTTTGAGTCTTTGCGGTTATCAGCATCGTCCATTAATTCGCAGCCGTGGCGATTTGTGGTGATTGAAAGTGATGAGGCGCGGATGCGTTTTAGCCAAACCTTTACGCATAAATTTCAGTTTAATCAAAAGTATGCTTTTGATGCTTCGCAGATTATTTTATTTGCCTATAATCCACGCTACAACCGCGACAATTACGCCGAAGTAGTGGACAAAATGATTGAAGATGGGCGCATTAAAGCAGAAGATCGCGAAGGAGCCTTTGGCGGCTTTATGTTTGCTGAGCTAAATACCGATGGTAAGGGTGATACGAGCTGCTGGACTAAAGCGCAACTTTATCTCGCTTTTGGTAATGCGCTACATGCACTGGCACGTCTAAAAATTGCAGCGACCCCAATGGAGGGCATAGATATTGATTTGGTCAACACGGCATTTGCAAAAGAGTTGGGTGGCTACCAATGTGATGTTGCATTGGCGATTGGTTATAGTGATGAAGAACAAGACTTTAATGCCAAGTTACCTAAATCACGTCGCAGCATGGAAAGTATTTTGGTGCGGATTTAGATTTTTCTAGTGGATATACAAAATCGGCTTAACAACACCTTGCAGAGTCACAGCAACTTTCATGTGAGCGGTCGGCTGCTTTGCATTGGGTGGGGATATTACCTAGGTGAACGATAAGTTTATTTTTAAGAACGTCGATATTAGTAAGTGAATAGATTGAAGCCGTTTCATTCATATCTTTTTGGTATTCAAATTTTATTTCACTGCTGTAATCGAGCGCTTGAATTTGATTTACTTTACTAATAATAGACAATGCTTTGTCAGCTTTCATTGCGCTCCTGTTTTTTTCGATGGTCTCGGTATTCCAAAGTTGTATGATGGTTTCTCGCCACTGGTCTTTTTTGCCACCACAATCTACTGTTTTAAAATTAACATCTTTAATTTCGGTAATATGATAATCCGCGGGGATAATGACCCCATTTAGACTAAAAATTAATGCTTTATCGTGTTGTAAACTATCTGTAAATTGATTGAGTTTCATTGTTTATTCCTGAGTTTGTTAAAGGTCTTCAAGAGTGGTGACGTGGAAGAGGTAATAAAAGATGCAAAAGTGCATCATTTTTCAAAATCTATCGTCTTAATAAAATAATGAGAGACCTTTGCACGACTCGGGTGATGAGTCTTACTCGATAATAGTCCTTGCGGATGGACTTATATAATTCATTTGAAATAAGCTGAGGCTTAATACAACGATGCAAGAATTTGAAGACATTTGGAAAAACTACCATCGTAAGCTTTATAGTTTTGTGAATAAACGCGTGAGTGACCCTTCAATAGCGGAAGATTTAGTACAAGATATTTTATTCAAAGTTAATACAAAAATTGAAACCTTACAAAGCACTAAAAAGCTTCAAGGGTGGATTTTTCAAATAGCGCGAAATACGATTATTGATTACTATCGCCGCAACAAAAATTTAGAGAGCGAGTTGATTGACGATTTAATTGCGCCTGAGACCGATCAAATTAGCCAAGCGAGGCAAGAGGTCAGTATTTGCTTAACTTTATTGATTCGGCACCTTCCAGATAAGTACTGTGAGGCAATGACTTTGTCAGAAATAGAAGGACTCACTCAAAAAGAAATCGCTGTTCGTCAAAATATTAGTTTATCGGGTGCAAAATCAAGAGTGCAAAGAGGTAGAAAATTACTTAAACAGATGCTTGTAGAATGCTGTGAGTTTGAATTAGATCATCAGCAAAGAATGATTGATTATCAGCCAAGAGGGGATTGCAGCTGCTAGCTAAAATATTAGAGACCTTTTTACTCGTCATCCGACTCGTGCAAATGGCTGAAATTCTACTGCTTTTCGTTGAAAATTTTGCTAATAACGTGTTATTAGCTTCATTTTTAGCCTCAATCAGTGAAATTTCATCCGGTTTTTCTTTCGCCACCGACTCATGCAAAGGCCTCATTAATATAAAAATAAGTTATACTAAGACTTTCAACTAGAGTATGAGGGTTAAATAATTCCCTATGTTAAATAAAGTAATTATTTCAATCTTCTTTGGCCTTTTTCCAATAGTTGCATTCTCTACATTATATGAAGATGCGGAAGATGGCGATACACAGGGTAATGTTCCACCTAACGTTAGAGGGTGGTTTGTTTATGATGCTACCCCAGCAGGTGCTCAAATTCTCAATGTGTATGATGCAATAAAACAAAGTCGTGTGATTCAATTTGCAGGCTCAAATGATAGTAACAATGGCTATATGCTAGGAGACTGGTTTCCAACATCAGTAGGAAGCTGGGACAATACCTCTGAATTCAATGTGCATTGGTGTATGCGTTATTCGAATGACTTCGTTGTTTATATGCGTGTGTATACAAGTAATTTTATTCAGTTTACTTACGATGGGGTTAACTATAATACTAATCAGCGCTACCTCTATTACAGGCCGGGTACAGGTTCTTCTTGGAATGCTCATAAGTCTTATATATTTCATGGCTTAGACGGAAATACAAGAAACGGTCAATGGCATTCAATAAATCGAGACCTCCAGGCAGATTTACATGAGTTCGAGCCAAATAATACAATAACGTCAGTGGTTGCTTTTCTAATTCGGGGTAATGGTAAGGTGGATGATATTATTCTTTCACAGCAGCCACAAAAACCGAAGATTAACTTACAAAAAACACTATTGACGGTTTATGACCCAGTGAACGGGCTGGTAAATCCCAAGGCAATACCGGGCTCAATTAAGGAATATACCTTAAAGGCCAAAAACCTCGGGTTTCAATCTGTGGATAGTAATACGACCATGTTACAAGATAATATTCCAGCTAATATGAAAACCTGTGTAGCCGATACTGGGCAGTGCAAAAAGCCTTATTTGGTCAGTGCTACAAATACCAGTGGCATGAATATTGGGTCAGTCATTTATACGGTTAATGGTGTAGATGTTGAAAACCCACCTGCGGATGCGGATGGCTTTAATACGCAAGTTTCAAAAATAAAGTTTGCCATGACAGGGGAGTTTCCTGATATGTGTAGTGGCTCGCCTAGTTTTGAAATTAAATTTAGGCTTGGACTTAAATAAAGGACGTTCTGATTAAGTCCCATAGTTTCTGGCAACGCCAAATTTCCAGTATCAACCCATGTGAGCTTTTAATGAGCGCCTGTGGCATGGTGCAACAAGCCTTTAAAGTGAACATAACGCAGAGACTGGGGAATTTGGCTAAGCCGCGTTAGCTAATAATAGGCTTACAGAATTTCATGGGAATTGAACAGGGCTTCCTAAAGTTAATCCTTTATATTTTGCCAATTTTCTCGGTTATGCCCCATTCATTAAATAATTCAACCAACGGTCGTGTTAGCGGGTATCTATTGGCAACTTCCATTATGTAATGAAGCGTCAGCGGCAAATCATCTAAATAATTTGTTTTACCATCTCGATGGTTAAGGCGGGCAAATATCCCCAGTACTTTTATATGGCGTTGTAAGCCCATGTAGTCAAACCATTGGATAAAAGTGGCATCGGGTACGCTTTGCATAAGCCCCGCTTGTTCGGCTTGTTGTTTAAAACCTAGAACCCAAGGTGCAATAGTTTCATTGGGCCATTGGATATAACAGTCACGCAGCAGTGATGCCAAATCGTAGGTAATTGGTCCTAGTACCGCATCTTGATAATCAATGATGCCGATATTACCTGCTGAGTTATTTTTCAATACCATAAGGTTACGAGAATGATAATCACGATGCACAAAAACTTGGGGCTGCTGCAAAACCGCCGTACTAATCACATTAAAGATACGTTGAATGGTTTTTAGCTGCTCGGCATTTGGCGTGATACCGAGATGCTTTTGTAAAAACCATTCGGGCATGAACTGCATTTCGGTTTGCAGTAAAGCATCGTCGTATTCGGGCAAGTCTTTTGTGCTTGCTTGTTGAATACTGATGAGGCTTTGCAGTGCCTCGGCGTAGAGTTTATCTGCGGTGCTAGTAGTAAGTTGGTCTAAATAGGGCGTGCTACCAAAATCTTCCAGCAGTAAAAACCCCTGCTCTAAGTCTTGACGAATAATCTCTGGCGCATGTACCCCCGCATCACGTAACCGCTGGGTAATATCAATAAAAGGGGTGCAGTCTTCATGCTCTGGCGGTGCATCCATCGCAATGGTTGTTTTACCGGCATCACTTACGCGAAAATAGCGCCGAAAGCTAGCATCAGCAGAGGCAACTTCAATGCTGGCATTGGGTGATTCTTGATGAATCCAGTGGGTGAGTTGGTCGAGTCGTTTATCTTGATTCGTCATTATTTATTATTAGGGATTGAGTAGCAGAGATTAAGAGGATGTGAGGACGTGCCAGCAAGCCACCAAAGAAGAGTGGTTTGCTGTAAAAAGGCTTATTTTTTTATGAGCTTTTTAAACCTAATGCTTTAAAGATTGATGCCGCAGGGCAAAAGCCAGTAAAGGAAGATTGTAATAAGTTAAAGCCAATAAAAGCGGTAAACCAAACAAAGTTAGGGTGTACGTAGTGAGTGAGTAAAAGGCTTACAAAAATCATTACGCCTGCAAAGGCTGTTACTGCATTTCCAACGGTCATGGTGTTTCTCCTGTCTAAAATTAACGAGTTTTAATATCAACATAATCACGCGGTAACGCGCCATCATAAAGCTGTCGAGGGCGGCCGATGCGTGATTCTGGGTCTTGTATCATTTCATTCCAATGCGAAATCCAACCAACAGTGCGTGACATTGAAAAAATCACGGTAAACATATTCAGCGGGATTCCCATCGCTAATAATATGATACCTGAATAAAAGTCGACGTTGGGGTATAAATTACGCGATACAAAATATTCATCTTCTAGCGCGATTCTTTCAAGTTCCATAGCAGTGTCAAAAAGCTCTTGATACTCATTATCCTCACCTAGGTTTTTCAGTAAGTCATGGCAGGTTTGGCGAATAATTATGGCACGCGGGTCATGGCTTTTATAAACACGATGACCAAAGCCCATAAGACGAAATTTATTGGATTTATCTTTGGCGCGGTCAATATAATATTGCGCATTTTTGTCGGATTCTACAATATCAACCAACATTCGAATCACGGATTCATTCGCGCCACCATGTGCTGGCCCCCAAAGTGAAGCAATGCCTGCGGCTACCGCTGCAAAAGGGTTTGCCTCTGAGCTGCCGGTTAATCGTACCGTCGAGGTGGAAGCATTTTGTTCATGGTCTGCATGCAGTATCATGATCAAATCAAGCGCTCTCACAAAGAAAGGATCAGGGGTGTACTCTTCTGTCGGCATACTAAACATCATATGCAAAAAGTTTTCAGCGTAGCTCAGGTTATTCTTCGGATAAGTAAACGGCAAGCCATTCGCATAACGATACGACCATGCTGCAATGGTCGGCATTTTTGCGATTAATTGATGCGCTGCAATCATACGGTGCTCAGGATTACGAATATCAATATCATCATGATAAAACGCCGATAACCCCCCGACCGTTCCGACCATAATTGCCATAGGGTGCGCATCCCGACGAAAGCCGCTGTAAAAGCGTTTCAATGCTTCGTGTAGCATGGTGTGGCAAGTAATAATCGTGGTGAATTGTTTTAGTTCTTTTTCATTTGGGAGTTCACCATCTAGCAATAAATAACACACTTCAAGAAAGGTGCTGTGCTCAGCAAGTTGCTCAATCGGGTAGCCACCGTACTGTAAAACGCCTTCTTCACCATCTAAAAAGGTAATCGAACTACGGCAACTGGCGGTTGATAAAAAACCAGGGTCATAGGTAAAGTAACCCAAATCACGATATAAACTACGCACATCAATAGTTGGCGTACCATTGCTAGGGCGTAAGATAGGTAGCTCAATTTCTTTACCAGTTGAGTTATCGATTAGGGTTACGGTTTCTTTTTTGCTATTACTCATATTGATAAAAGTCGGGGGATTTAAGATTCAATACGCTATTATACCGCAACTGGATTATTTTTTGGAAATGCTCGGATATGAAAAAGGTTTTATTGATAAGTTTGTTGCTGCTATTAAGTGCCTGCGGCAAAAACACTGAAGAAAGTTTAAATAAAAGTATGCCTTGGAAAGCAACAGTAACGGCTGATGGTTACACCAACGTATTAGGTGTTGATATAGGCAAAGATGCCTTTAAAGAAATCATGTTTAAGCTGCAGCTGCTTGCAGAACCCGCTTTGTTTGAAACAAAAGACGGCAAGTTATCGCTAGAAGCCTACTTTGGGAAAAAGCGTTTTGGTGCCTTAGAAGCTCGCTTGATTACCGAAATGGATGCAGACCAAACGGTGTTAAAACAAATGCTGGATGAAAAAGTCGGTGATCGTGAAGCCACGCCGAGCAATTTGTGGAAATACAGAATAACCGTAAAGAGTACCAAAATAGCTAATGACCTACGGGTGTGGCGTTTAATCTATCTACCCATTTCAGATTATGAAATAAAGCAAATGAAGTTTTTTGGCGAGCCAGAAGAAAAACTAAAAGTCAGCGAAACCGCCGAATATTGGTTGTACCCTGCGCGGGGCATGGCGTTGTTATATGACACAGCAGGCAAAGAAATATTTTATTTTGTCGCGCCAAAAGAATTCCAGCGTTTAAAGGATTCATTACCTAAAGAGGCCGTCATAAAAATTCAGTAAACTTAGACAGGCACATATTGGCTTTCTGTTAAGATAAAGCAATGAAAAGAAATTTTACCTTGATGTTACTGTCGCTTTTCTTGATTGCCCCGCTAGAGGCTTATGCTTCGTGGCAGTTGATTAAAGATGAGGATGCAATTCAAGTCTATTCAGGCAAGCTTCAAGGCACTCGGATTAAATCAGCAAAAGGTGAAGTCACGATTGCTGCCAGCTTGGATGAGATATTAGCGGTGCTAGAAAATATACAGCTGCTGCCACGGTGGTTGTACAAATGCAAAAGCGCAAAGACTATCAAACAGGTTGATATTGTTGAGCGATACGATTATATCTACTCTGATATGCCGTGGCCAAGTTGGGATAGGGATGTGATCGTTCGCTCAGTTTTCCAACAAAACCCAGACACCAAAGTAGTCACCGTGAGTTTTGATACTAACCCAACAATGGTGGCATTAAAGCAGCGAGTCGTAAGAGTTAAGCAAATGACAGGGCGCATGGTGCTTACCCCGCAGACTAAAAAATTGGCGAATAATCAAAGCGCAAAATCTACCAAAGTCATCTACGAAGTCAATGCCGACCCAGGTGGTAAAATTCCTAAATGGCTGGTTAATGACATGATCAGCGATTTTCCGTTTTACTCTTTAAAAAACTTACGTGCTCTAGTGATGAGTAGAAAAGTCAATGAAACTCATTAGGATTGTTGTAAAAATTATTCTACTTGCTGGGCTATCTATCTCTGGTGTAGTGTTAATGGTTATTTTCGCAAAAAAGCAGAAGGCTGATAGCCATCAAACGACTAGTCAAAAGCAAAAAGATATCCGCCAGTGGTGGCTAAGAAAAGTTGTCAAAATAGTGGGTTTGCGCCTGAATGTTGTTGGTAACGTGCCCAAGGATAATCCCGCACTGTGGGTTTCTAACCACGTATCGTGGTTGGATATTCCTGTCGTCGGCAGTGAAGGGGTTGCTTTTTTATCCAAAGCAGAGATTCGGCAGTGGCCGGTCATCGGCTGGCTAGGTGAAAAAGGTGGAACGGTTTTTATCAAACGTGGCGGCAAAGGTGCATCAGAAGTTGCCTCTAAAAAAATTGCTCAAAAAATAAACTCTAATGACAGCGTGCTAGTGTTTCCAGAGGCAACCACAACGGATGGTAAAGATTTAAAACGCTTTCACGCGCGGATTTTCGCCCCCGCCATTGATCACGGCTTGCCCATTCAGCCTATCGCAATTCGTTATCTAGATGCCGCGGGAAATTATCATCCTAAGGTTTCTTGGGGCGATGAAAGTTTTATGAGTAACCTGCTTACAATTTTGGGCGAGTCAACGATTCATGTGGAACTGACCTTTTTACCGGTAATTAATGCCGAGGGTTTTAGCGAAAGAAAACAGTTAGCTAATCAAGCCTATGAACAAATTAGGCATATTGTGAAACCAAGTCTTACAACAGAGCAAAGGTCAGCCAGTTAATGCAATACGGAGAAAAATTCAACACAGTTAGTCACTTATTGGCAACATTGCTAGCCTTGCCGGGCGTTATCTATTTAATGGTGCATGCATCACAAACAGGTGATCCTTATAAAATAGTTTCCGTAAGCATTTACGGGATAACGCTAGTCTTGTTATATATCGCCTCAACGACTTATCATTTTCACTCCGGCCCTTATAAAAAAATATTTCAAAAACTCGATCACCTTTCTATTTACTTGCTAATCGCCGGAACTTACACCCCTTACATGTTGGTGACATTAAAGGGAGTATGGGGATGGTCGATTTTAGGTGTCGTCTGGGGTTTGGCATTAATAGGAATTCTGCTTGATTTATGGCCAAAGAATAACCGAAATAGGGTGAAACCGAGTGAAGAAGATAAACGCATTCCACAACTAATCATCTATCTCATTATGGGCTGGTTAGTTGTTATTCCATTAAAACCATTATCGGAGCAGTTATCCTCTTACGGGACTACTTTATTGGCAGTCGGTGGCATTTTATATACGGTAGGTGTCATCTTTTTTATCCTAGATCACCGCGTCAAGCACGCTCATGGCATTTGGCATCTGTTTGTTATCGGCGGTAGTGTTAGTCATTTTGTTTCGATAAGCGCGTATGTGGTTTAAGTTTGATTTGAAAATGCTTATAAAAATATTAGCTGCGCTTGCTCTTTTGACGGTGTTAGCCTTTACTGTTTTTGCCTATGCAATAAGTAACGGCTTTAGGGATTATACGTCTTATTGTGCAAATTTTATCCCTCAGCTCGAGCAGTACTATAAAAATAACGGGCAATATCCAGACACTTTAAAAGCTTTTAAAACATCAACATGGGACTTTAGATACAACTACAAAGAATGCGGATTTCACCCCGATCATCAAGATAATAGTTTTATTTTTTTCTTTGGAGATGGATGGATTGATGTAGTGGGGTATGACTCTAAAACCAAGCAATGGTGGCGTGATTAAATGAACAGTACCTCTAATAATAATCCCTTTTGGGAGCAAAAAACACTCACTGAAATGAACCGTGAAGAATGGGAAAGCCTCTGCGATCACTGCGGTAAATGTTGTTTAACAAAGCTGCAAGAGGATGAGCCAGAGGAGCTTGATGAAAAAACAGAAGATGCGCATGCGGTTTATTACACCAATATCGTTTGTGATTT
>JALSJN010000046.1 GCA_026989335.1 Thiotrichaceae bacterium | reverse complement strand
AGCGTATGACCTTATTTTGGCATAATCACTTCCCTTCTTCGATACAAAAAACGCAACAAGCCAGCATGTTGCACCAGCAGAATTTATTATTTCGCAAACATGCTTTTGGCAACTTTGGAGAGATGCTTCATGCGGTTGCTAAAGACCCTGCCATGCTGGTCTACTTAGATGGCTATGTCAGCACAAAAGAAGAGCCCAATGAAAATTTTTCGCGTGAGTTATTGGAGCTTTTCACGCTCGGCTTAGGTAATTATAGCGAAGCCGATATGCGCGAAGCATCACGTGCATTTACAGGCTGGGGGCTTGATGACCGCACTGGCCAATTTGTAAACCGTGCGCAAGATCATGATAACGGCACCAAAACCTTCCTTGGAAAACGTGGTAACTTCAAAGGTGAAGATATTATCAATATCTTACTTAAACACCCAAAAACCGCTGAGACGATTGCAACCAAGATGTGGCATGAGTTTATTACCCTATCCCAGCCCAAACCCGCTGTGATAAAACAATGGGCGCAAGTATTTAGGGGATCCAATTATAATATCTCAACCCTGCTCTCAGCAGTTTTGAATAGCCCTGACTTCTGGGCTAAACAAAACCGAGGTGCACTGATTAAGTCCCCCATCGACCTTACAATAGGTACGTTACGCACCTTACCCTACTCATCCGATCATACCGATTTGGCACATAATTTAAATATTATGGGTCAAGCCGTTTTTGCCCACCCTAGCGTAAAAGGATGGGATGGTGGAACAAGTTGGATAAGCACACAGTCATTATTACGACGTAACTCTATGATGAACAATCTCACTAAGGGCAACTTAAATGAGCACAAATATAAAGGTCGGGTTGCGCAACAACTACCAGATATTAAGCCTACACAGATGCGAGACTGGTTATTAGCCATCGCTCCATTACAAACACCACCAAAAAAACCAGGCAAGCAACGCTTGGCGCGTGCGTTAGTTTTAGACCCTGCTTATCAAGTAAACTAAAAAGAGACCTAGGATAATAACAATGTCAAAAATGAATCGTAGAGACTTTCTAAAATATGCAGGTTTTATCACAGCAGCTGGTGCAGTACCACTACTCACACCAGAGCTACTTTGGGGCGCAGGTAAAAGGCAGCGTATTGTCATTTTAGTTGAACTCAAAGGAGGCAATGATGGATTTAATACCTTAGTGCCTTTCAAGGACGAGCTGTATTATAAATACCGTCCACGCATTGCAATACAACAGCGCCAAGTGTTGAGTTTAAATGATGAGATGGGGCTACACCCACGCATGAAAGCGTTAATGCCATTATGGAACTCAGGGCAAATGGCCTGGGTACAAGGGGTTGGCTACCCGCACCCTATTCTGTCACATTTTCGCTCAATGGATATTTGGGATTCAGCATCTAATACCAATCAATACCTAGAAGATGGCTGGCTAACACAAGTCTTACCACGCTTTAAACAAGGCTTGCACGGCGTGGCTCTTAATAAAGGTCAGGCCGAACTTGGCCCCTTACAAAGCCCACAGCTAAATGCGATTACGATGCAAGATCCGCGTAATTTTTTAAATCAAACCAAACGTATTCACGATGTAACACCCAGCAATGCAACACCTGCAATTGCGCATGTTAGTCAAATCCAACATCAGCTTTTTAGTGCGGGCGAACAAATTGCTACTAAGATGGGTAAAAGTCCAAAACGTGCCGGTGTTAGTTTTTCAAAAGGTGTGCTTGGCCACAGCCTAAAATCGGTCGCCGAAATGATTATTAACGGTATCGATGCACCTGTTTATAAAGTCACTCAAGATGGTTTTGATACGCACTCAGGTCAACGAGGTGCGCAAGATAATGGCTTGTATCATCTGGCTAATGGTCTCGCATCATTCCAAAAATCTATGCAACATGCAGGAAAGTGGGATGATATTTTAGTCGTTACCTATTCTGAATTTGGTCGCCGCGCAAAAGAAAATCGAGGCGGGGGTACAGATCATGGTACAGCGTCATCACATATGATTTTAGGTGGCAAGGTTAAGGGTGGCATCTACGGCAAGCACCCTGATTTTTCTAAGCTTGATGCCAACGGCAATGTACGGCACACCACTGACTTTAGAGCGATTTATGGCACACTGGCACAACGTTGGTGGGATCAGAGTAATCCTTGGGCTGGGCATTCGACATTACCATTTGTTTAGTTTTGTACTACGGTTACGCTTATTGCGCCCCTCACTGAATTTGTGAGTATCACCTCATCCGCAGTTAATAAATCATCTAAGCTTAAATGCTTTTCTTTTACATTCATCTGCTGAATAAAATACTGGCGCTCAATACCCTTTAAAAGTCCTGCTGTTACGGGTGGAGTAAAATAATCTCCAGCGACTTTAATAAAAACATTATGCCGACTCGCTTCGGCTAACTGCTCTTTTTCATTAAAAAATAGTACATCATAAAAACCTGACTGCTCTGCTTTTTCATAAGCCGTATTATAATGCTCTCGCTTTGAGGTTTTATGAAATTGAAAGACAGAACCAGATGCAACTCTTTCATCACTGATGGCTATTTTTTCCAGCACTCTAGAACTGTTGACAATTTGTTGATAACCTAATGTTATTTCACCCGACTGGAATGCAGTGAGCCTTATTTTACAATCTTTATCATCTGTATTACCGATTAAAGACTGTCTATATTGCTCAAGCTGACTTTCGATCACATCGCGTTTTAACTCAAAGCCAAAATAATCAGCTGATGACATGAGTCGGCCTAAGTGTTTATTTATATTTCTAAATTGATTACTTTTTGCCTCAAATCTAAATGCCTCAATTAGATAAAAGTGTTTGTTTACCTGTCTCAAAAAGTTCGCTTTTAACAAACACTCCTCATATTCATCATTGGCATCACTTTGATAAACAATCCCACTTCCGATACCCATTTCACAGATTTTATCCGTAGCCTCGTTACTCTCTTTTGAATCTGCATCATGAATCACAATAGTGCGAATCGGCACATTGAAATGAAAGTCATCATTTGGCATCAGATAACCAATAGCCCCTGTATAAATACCCCGCGCTTGGGCTTCTAAATCATTGATAATTTCCATCGTTCTAATTTTAGGTGCGCCCGTTATTGAACCGCAAGGAAATAAGGCCGTCAAAATATCCGTAAAACTCAGCCCTTTATTTAAAGTGCCTTTCACCGTGGAAATCATTTGATGAATGCTTTTAAAAGTCTGCACCTGAAAAAGATTTTTCACGCGAACACTGCCAACCTCACAAATCCGACTAAAATCGTTTCGAATAAGATCAACAATCATCACATTTTCTGACAGTGTTTTAGAGTCATTTTTTAAAAAACCGATAATGGCATCATCTTGTTTCTTACTAAGCCCTCGTTTAGCCGTGCCTTTCATGGGCTTTGATGTCAATGTTTGTCCATGTTTATGCACAAATAATTCCGGTGATAAAGAAATTATTTGAGATTCAGGAAAATTCAATAATGCCCCAAACTCAACCGGTTGTGTTTGGCGTAAGGCTCGATACAACAGAGCATTACTACCTTGCAGTTTGAAATTGTATTTGAGGGTGTAGTTAATTTGGTAGGTATCACCGGCTTCTATATACTTCTTTATGGCTTTTATATTTTTCAGATAACTCTCCTTTGATGTATTTAAACGCAGGTCATGAATACCTAAGGAGGATTCGGGGGAAAGGCTTTTATCACTAAACAGCTTATCTAGCTCTTCTCGTGTCGGGTAATGCAACGCTTTAAAGGCGATAAAATACAACAGCGGTTGGCCACTTTCATCCTTAAATGTATTAGGAATTATTTTATCTATAAAATGATAACCCGCTTCATAAGCTAAGGTACCACACAGAAAGAATCCCTCTTGTTTTAAACCTTCTAGCCTTTCTAAGGCTTTAGCAATTTCACCTTCATGATAAGCAATAACAGCATCATGTGGATCTAAAAAGAGTAAATTTTTAGCCTTATCAGGCGTTGATTTTGAGTCTTCCAGCAGTGCATACGTTTCGGTATTTTTAATTACTGAAGAGAGTATGTGAGTTAAATCGGGCATAGACGGACTATAACAAAAAAGGAAATAGCTGAACGGAATAAGTGTCGTGTTAATCCACACACTCCGAATAAATCTTTCATAAAATAAAGAACCAATTATCTGCCAAAACCTCTCGATTAATCTTTATATCAGGACTACTCTACTCACTATGAGGATTTAACTATTAAGATACCTTTAAATTGCTTAATATTTGAACATCAATTAATAATTACAATATGACCAAGCAATGAATACTACAAACCCCAAAACAATGCTATTTACCCATTCATGGTTCGCGAGCAAAGAATATAAACTCAACCATACTGATAATTCGCTCAGTCACTTGAGCGTCTCTGAAGCCTCAATGAATCGAGCGACATCAGAAAAATTTCCTTTAGATATGATCGAAGCAACACCGAAAATTACGAATACAATAGACCCGCTGCTACTTACTTTTACATTAATTTGTGTGCTGGCTTCGGGCATTTTCTTAACGCTCTCGGCCACGACAGGCTTTAGCATTTTAAGTATTTTTGGTGGCTTATTTGTACTCGCCGCTATCGCCTCTACAATTATCGCCTTTCGTAACAAGGTGCAGAGCTATACGTATTTTTATACTGATTCAAACACCCCAATGTTTACGTTAACAGCCAAGCAAGCAGATAAAGAAAAGGTAGACGCATTTGTAAAAAACCTCAATGACTCTATTGAACAATCAACACAGGATAACCAACTTATGGGTACAGCCAATCCATCACAACCACCGGTTAAAACTGAAGAGCAAGAATACCTAGCCTACACCTATCATTTAGATTTCCTGTTTGCCAGTGGCTTGATTGATGATGAAAGTTACTTGAAAGTAGGTGAAAATATTTCTGCAAAAGTCTTTGGTCGCAAAAAAACAAGCGCAGAAGCCGTATCGAAAACAAACACCACATCGAATATCATTCACTTTCCACACTAACTTATTCCGGGCAAGGGCTTGCCTTAGAAACAAAAAAACCACGCTTAATGGCGTGGTTTTTTTGTTTCTAACTAGTCAATTAGCTCTATGGCTGTGGCTCACCTGTTATCAAGTGTATCCGCTTACGAAGGTACATATAATAAAGAATCGGGATTACCACTAACGTCAGCATAGTCGATACCAATATCCCTGAGATAAGAGCAATCGCTAAACCACCAAAGATTGGATCATCAATAATAAAGAATGCTCCCAACATAGCTGCTATTGCGGTAAGTATAATGGGCATTGCACGTACCGCACTGGAATTAATAATCGCTTCTTTTAACTCTACGCCTGATTTTAACTGCTCATTAATAAAATCCACTAGCAGAATCGAGTTTCGTACAATA
Source organism: Thiotrichaceae bacterium (assembly GCA_026989335.1). Taxonomy (GTDB): domain Bacteria; phylum Pseudomonadota; class Gammaproteobacteria; order Thiotrichales; family Thiotrichaceae; genus Cocleimonas. Next base: position 58,696 of record JALSJN010000046.1, on the reverse strand, counting down.
ATACCCGCCAAGGCTATCATGCCGATCATTGAAGTTGCAGTAAACTGCTGCCCCATTAACCAATGCGCAGGTAGCACGCCTATAATCGTCAATGGAATCGGCGACATAATCACCAAAGGTACCACATAAGAGCGGAACTGAGCGACAATCAATAAGAAGATAATCAACATACCGACACTATAAGCAATACCCATGTCACGGAATGTTTCAAAGGTGATTTGCCATTCGCCATCCCACTTTATCCCAAAGAAGTATGGATCATCAGGTGGCGTGAAAAAGTGCTGTTTAACTTCACGACCATAAACTTCTAAGGGCAAGTCTTCTATTGCGGCTGATATATCAAACATACCATACAAGGGGCTGTCAATTTCACCAACCATGTCGCCCATAACATAAACCACCGGCAACAAATCTTTATGATTAATTGAATACTCACGCTTACTTTCAACAACCTCAACCAGCTCAGACATAGGCACTAAAGCACCTGACCGACTTCGCACTCGTAAGGCCAAGACTGATTCAATTTTATCTTTATTCGCTACAGGAAACTCTAAACGAATGGGAACGGCGTATTTAATGTTTTTACCGTGTAAATACACCACATCTTCACCGCCCAAGACCGTACTAATTGACTGCGTAATGGTTTGTTGAGAAACACCTAACAATGCAGATTTTTGACGATCAACCTTTACCAACAAACGCTTTTGTTGCGCCTCAGCACTATCATCAACATCCGCAATATTTGGGGTTTGTTCATATAACTCGCGTACCTGTTTAGCTACTTTTATTTGCCCGTCATGATCTAATCCATAGATTTCAGCTACAATCGGCGACATTACGGGTGGCCCAGGAGGAACTTCGACAACCTTTACATTAGCATTATGTTTAATCGCGACATCTTTTAACATCAAACGAACCGCTTGAGCGATTTCATGGCTTTTACGATCACGATCATGCTTATCAATAAGGTTAATTTGAATATCACCAATATTAGAACCTTTACGAAGATAGTATTGACGCACTAAACCATTAAAGTTTATGGGTGCTGCTGTACCCGCATAAATTTGAAAGTCGCTAATTTCTTCAACATCTTTAATTTTGTAAGAAAGCTCATTTAATACACGAGAGGTCTGTTCTAGCGTTGTCCCTTCTGGCATATCTAACACAATTTGGAATTCGGATTTATTATCAAAGGGGAGCATTTTTAAAATGACCGCTTTAAACGGAAATGCCATTGATACTGCCGCTGCTATCAAAAGTGGAATAGCGACCCAAAGTAACATTGTGCGCCATAAACCACCCCGATCACCTAAGAAAGGACCCAGTACTTTATTAAAGAAACGCTTTGTTTTAGTCTCTTCATTTTCATCATGTTTATGTTTACTAAAATCAACATTTGCCAATACTTTATTGGTCATCCAAGGGGTAATCACATACGCCACACCCAGCGACAATAACATACCCATGCTGGCATTAATCGGGATTGGGCTCATATAAGGCCCCATCAAACCGGTTACAAATGCCATCGGCAATAAGGCAGCAATTACGGCAAAAGTAGCTAAAATCGTTGGGCCGCCGACCTCATCAACAGCGATGGGAATAGCATCAACCAGTTTTCGCCCTCCTAACACCATATGACGATGAATATTTTCGACCACCACAATGGCATCATCGACCAAGATGCCAATCGAAAAAATCAAGGCAAATAAGGAAACTCGGTTCAATGTAAAACCATAAGCCCATGATGCAAATAAGGTTAACGCGAGAGTAATAACTACTGCAGTACCTACAATAAACGCTTCGCGGAAGCCCAATGCTATCCAAATTAAAATCGATACCGCAATTGATTCAATAATTAGTTTATTAATTAATTTATCAGATTTCGCTTTCGCAGTTGCGCCATAGTTACGTGTTACCGATACATTGACCCCATCAGGAATGAACGTACCTTTTAACTGCTCAATCCTTTTGATGACATTATCAGAGACTTCAACGGCATTAATACCAGGTTGTTTTGCAATAGCAATGGTGACTGCTGGTGAGGTAATACCCGGTTTTAAACCAATATGCCCGGCACCTTTAGTGGTACCAAAGCTAACATAGCTATCAGCCGAATCTGCCCCTTGGCGAACCGTAGCGACATCACGTATAAATACAGGCTTGCCATTAAAGACACCTACGACAAGGTCGCTCACATCATCTTCATTACTTAAGAAGGTACCTGATACTACTTGAATTTCTTCATTATTATCTACCAAAGAAACCGCATCCGTAGCCGCACTACTCGCCCTTAATGAATTTCGTAAATCATCTAAATCGATGTTGTAGCCTGCCAGCTTAGCGCTATCAATTAAGACATGCATCACACGTTTACTTGAACCCACGGTGTAAACATCTCGCGTTCCAGGTACGCGTTTAATCTCAGATTCAATGGCATGTGCAACTTGAGATAATTCATAAGCACCCCGCTGATCATCTTCTGTCCATAGCGTCAAAGTAACGATGGGAACATCATCTATCCCCTTTGGCTTAATTAAGGGGTACCCCACACCCAACTTTTGCGGCAACCAATCTTGATTCGATGCTATTTTATTGTACAAGCGTACCAGTGCTTCAGTACGATTAAGCCCGACTTTATACTGCACCGTAATCAGAGACATACCCGGCATCGAAGTTGAGTAAATATGTTTAATGCCTGATATTTCAGACAATACTTGCTCAGCTGGTGTACTCACCAGATTCTCTACATCCCTCGCACTAGCCCCAGGAAACGGAATAAAAATATTTGCAAAGGTCACGTTGATTTGCGGATCTTCTTCTCGGGGCGTTACCATTACGGCAAAAAACCCTAATAACATCGCAACAATTGCTATCAACGGAGTGATTTCTGTTAATAAAAACTTTTTAGCAATCGTACCTGATATGCCTAACTTGGGTTCGTCATGCTGGCTACTCATTTGTCTGCTCCTGTTTCCTCAATAGCGGCCTCTACAGATTCTTCTTCCTCAGTATTTTCTTGGTTCTTTTTCTCCCGCTGATCTTTCAGATAAACAGCCGCATGAACAGGATCAAGCGCAATGGTTTCACCGTTATCTAGACCCGCAAGAATGCGTATTTTGCCATTCCCTGTTTCTAATCCCAGCTTCACTTGGCGAAGTGATGGCACCCCTTTGGCATCAATCACATAAATTCCTGTCACCTCACTGCGATATGCAATTGCAGTAGTGGGTACGACTAAGTGCTTCTCTTTGCCAACTTCTAAACCAATTTTAACGAACATCCCTGGAAACAAGCCTTTAACAGAAGAATTCAAATTTAAACGTACTTTAAAGGCATTCGTAGAAGGATCTGCATAAGGGAAAAAAGTAAGATCATTGGTTGGAAAGCCAACTTTATCACCCTCAATAAAAAGCTTTGCCGATTTATGTTCCCTAACTTTATTAAACAAACGTTGTGGAATATTCGCCACAGCACGCATCTCTTGTAACGAGATACCTGTCATAATAGGTGAACCTGATGAAACCACTTCCCCTAATTCAACATGACGTTCAACCACAATACCACTATAAGGTGCAATAATTTCAGTATAACCGAGTTGCTGCCCTGCTTTTGAAAGGCCTGCTTTCGAAGAACTTAAAGCCGCTTTTGCTGACTCTAAATTCGCTTTCGATGAGGTTAACGCAGCTTTTGCGGAGTTTAGTCGCGATATTGCAGCAACACGACTTGCCTCCGCAGACTGTTGGCTCGCCTTGGATGCTTCAACACGTGCCAAAGATGAGCGCATTGTGGCTTCAGCTTGTTCGAATTGAGATTTCGTTAATATACGTTTCGCATATAAGCCTTTTACTCGGTCATACTCAGAACGTGCCGCAACATAGTTTGCCTGAGCTTCTTTAGCTGATGCTTTTGCTTGTGCGATGGTAGCTGCCGAACGTGCAATAGTCGCCTTAGCTTCATTCATACTAGCGACAGCGCCACTAATGGAAGCATTCGCGCCACTTACCGATGCTTTAGCTTGACCGACACCGGCTTTTGCCTCTAGTACGCCTGACTTTTGATTTTGCGAAGAAATACGTGCGATCAAGCTACCCTTCTTTACAATGTCACCCACATCATAGCCTAACTTACTAATCACACCAGCAGTTTGTGCTGATACGGTACTTTTATTAACCGCCTCGATTTGACCATCCAACATTTGATAATCAACCACCTCTTCCAGTGTTGCTATGCCTGTATCTAAGCTCGCAATCTCTGCATTTAAGACAAAAGGTAGCGCGACTACGATGAAGATACCTACAGATGACAGCCTTTTAAAGTGATTCATGTTAAAATTCCCTTTAAGAATAATTAATGATTGATAGTCTAGCATGTAATATTAGAGTTTTCTAATATTGATTTGGGTCAATTTATTATAATTAATAATAACACTAAAATATGCGATATTTAGGAATAAGAATAATGAATAAACCAACAATAATTAGCCTAAGCTTACTAGTCATCACCTTATCTGTGACAAGCATACAAGCTAAAATTTATAAATGGACTGATGCTAATGGCGCTGTTCATTACTCTGCTACACCACCTAAAGCTAATCAAGCATCAAAATCAGATGTTAAAGACATCGAAGATAAAATTCGCTTCGCTGCAGGCAGGCCTCCTGCCAGTGAAAGCAAGAAAACTGCTGAAGGGTCAGTGGTAGCTGAAGAAAATAAACAGGGTAGCGATAAACTATCTCCCCCAAACTCAAAATTAATCAAATACTGTAAGTCACAACGCTCAAATTTAAAACAGCTAAAAGAAAATTTTAATACCACATGGGTTTCTCCAAGTGGCAAAAAGGCACTCTTATCGCAAAAACAACGTAAGGATAAAGTACAAGAAATCAGGAAAAGTATCACTACAGAGTGTGTTGGTGTTTAAAGCTAACTCTAACTAAGCTCCTCTCTGTTGGCTGTTAGGTTATGTTGCTTATTACATTAACAGGTGGAATTCGCAATATGAGACCTTGCACGAATCAGTTGCAAAGAAAATTCAGTCCTTTTTACTCGTCATTTAATTCGTGCAAAGGTCTCAATATAGCCAAAAACACTTAAACCCATCATCAATTTTTTAAAAACTTCATTCATTAAAATCTGATAAAATCCTCTCAGACCTTCTTCTTTATCTAATATTCTAATGGGGTAAAAATGTCCGAAAAAACCATTTTTTGGCACGACTATGAAACATGGGGTGTCGACCCTCGCCGTGATCGAGCATCCCAATTTGCTGGTATTCGCACCAACCTAGAATTAGAACCTATCGGTGAGCCTGTGATGTTTTATTGCAAGCCGACAACAGACTTCTTACCTCACCCCGATGCCGTTCGTATTACCGGAATCAGCCCACAATTTGCGCACCAAAAAGGTGAAGTTGAAGCTGATTTTTTTGGCCGAATTCAAGAAATTTTTTCTGTTCCTGGGACCTGTGGTACAGGTTATAACAGTATTCGATTTGATGATGAAATAACCCGCTTCGGGTTTTACCGTAACTTTATCGACCCTTATGCACGTGAGTGGCAAAATGGTAATAACCGCTGGGATATTCTAGATTTAGTACGCATGACTTACGCCCTGCGCCCCGAAGGTATCAACTGGCCAACACGGCTTGATGATAACGCCATTGAGGTAGCAAGTTTTCGCCTAGAGCACTTAACCGAAGCCAACGGTATTGAACAAGCAGGCGCGCATGATGCATTAGTTGATGTCAAAGCCACCATTGATATCGCTCGCTTAATAAAAAAACACCAACCTAAGCTTTATGACTATTTTTTTAATTTACGAATTAAAAGCAATGTAGCGCCATTGATCAATACCCATAGTGAGCTTAGTGAACGTAAGATCATGCTGCATATTTCAGGGATGTTTCCTACTGCACAGGGCTGTCTGTCACCCATTATCCCCCTACTGGTTCAGCCTGCTAATAAAAATGAAATACTCTGTTATGACTTACGCCATGACCCGTCTGCCATGCTAGATATGAGTGTAGATGAAATCATCGAGAATCTATACAAACCAAGGGCGGAGCGTGATGAAAATCATCAGCATATCGCGCTCAAAGGCATACATATTAATAAATCTCCTGCGATTGCACCTATCTCAACCCTTAGCGATGAACGAGCACAGCACTGGGGCATAGATTGGCAAGAAATCGAAACACATCGCCAAAAACTAGTTAATGACCCTACTATAATTCGCAGGCTAGAAGAAATGTGTAGCCGTAAGCGCGACAGTGGTGAATGTGATGCAGACGCTAATTTATACGGTGGCTTTATAAGCAATGAAGACCGCAAGCTGTGTAATCAGGTACTGGCATCATCTCCTGAAAAACTCAGCCAATGGACACCCAACTTTAAATCAACCCGACTGCAAACACTCTACCCACGTTATCGCGCGCGTAACTGGCCTGAGACCCTGAGTGAAACAGAACAACAACAATGGCAAGCTTTTTGTCAAGCTCGAATAGTTGATGGAGAATATGATTGCTCTTTAACAGCTGATCAGTTCCAACAAAGATTAGAAGAACTGGCTTTAGAGGATTTAACGGAACGTGAGCAACAAGCTTTAAATCAGTTAGTTACTTGGGTTCAAAGCTTCTTATAAGGATGAGTCACATATGTGTCAATTATAAGAGGTGTTTATTCAGCCTAGATTCAAATTAAATAAAGTATAGTGGACATTATTCTTTTGATACTTATAGGTTTGTCATGCGATTCAAAAAAACATTCTCACTTTTAACCCTTACACTTTATCTAACATTATTAACAGCTTGTTCTAGCAACCAAATTGAGCCTGCGACCAAAACAGCTAAAGCAGATACAGTAACCAGCCCGGAAAAAAGCACTACGGCTCAAGCAAGTGAGTTACCACAGCCAAAACTAACACAGCCGTCAAAAGGCTCTGGGCAGTCTACAGGTGCTCGTATCGGGGTTTACGTGTTAAAAACTGCGGTGAGTGCTGCTATAACGTATTTCATTACCAAGGCAATTATTGATTACCTTAAAAAGGATATTACCGGCGAGGAGTAAGCTTGAACTTTGCACTATGAAGGCAAAAAAACGGCGTTCTAATAGCCAAAAAATTGGTTTAAAAACAAGTGGTAAGTTCTCAATTTATTTTGTTAAAACAATAGTGGAGTTCCAACTTGCAACCAGTTTCTATACGGTTTTGATACAAGCATACCTGCCTCTTTTAAAAATCTCACATACTCACGTAAAGCCTTAATTAAAATACCATTATTACGTTTTATGAGTTTTATTTTTTGCGTGCTTAAAGCAGACCGTAAATCAAGATTCTGTGTAGTCGTTAAACGAGATATTCTACTATCAACCTTTTGAAGTAACCTTTGATTACTCTCCCAAAGGTTACTTAATTGGACTAATTGATTACGCTTTTCATTCAGTTGATCTGCAATATCCAACCGTGTGTTTTGTGCTTCTAAACGCCTAAAGTGAAGTGCTTGTTTTTCTTCTAGACGATCAAAACTATTTTTTGTAATAGGAACGTTTATACCAACTGACACACCAAAATTTTCATCTTTATTATCGTATTCAACTTTAAAAGAGTTAAACGATAATTTTTGCTGTGCTATATAGCGCTGCTGTTTCTTGCTTGCAGACTCTATACCCATTTCGGCGGCTTGAATTCGTAAGTTATGCTTTTGGTACTGACCCGATTGCAAGATACTATCTACCGTTCTTAATATCTGCCTTATAGTTGGTGTAGGCTGACCACCCTTAGAGCTATTATCCCAACTCACACCTTGCTGCTTTAACTGCTCAGAAGACGCACCGTTTTCAAGCATATCACCCCATATATTATCTAAGGCTAAGTCTGCTTGCTGGAGCTTATCAGCACGAAATTCATCACTATTAATTTTTAATTTCCAACTATTTAGCTCACCTCGAGCTAAGGTATGCTGTTGCTGTAACAAACGCTGCTGTTTGCGTTGTTCAATAATACCAATGATATTATTGTATTTATAATTAAGCTGTTTCTCTAAGTAACTAGATACTTTAAGGGCTAGTTTTTGCTGACCCATATTAAGTAGCGCTTGTTCTACCTTTATTTGTTGACGGTTTTTAAACTGCAATTCATAACTTAACTTTTGCTCTTCAAAGTTAGAAAAATCTCTGTTTCTCCACTTAACTTCTGATTTATCAATCCAAGCATCTAAACCACTTAAACGATTATTATCAGGCTGTAATGCTAACGTTGAAAATCTGCTTTGAGCATCAATAATGACATTTTTTAACTGATCACCCGTATCTGCATAAAGAGTACTTGTAAAAAAAACAATCCCCAATGCTCCGATAGCGTAGATTTTTAGTATATTTACTTTCATATTAATCTACCTTAGCACTTTGATTAAGTAAGGGCTGATCGAAGCCTTGCTCTTTCAGCTTTCTAATAAAAGCGACCCCTTTATCAGAAGGTTTTGAAAAACTTATTTGGACTTTCTCCCCAAGAAGTAAGTTATTATTTGCAGGTAATCGAATATTAACTTCTCGGCCCCATGATTTAATTGCCTGATTTTTCTTTAATCTATCTGGATATTCTACAATTCTGTTACCGAGGCTTTCGACCTCACCTTTTAAAAAATTGGTTTTATGTCCATTCGTTGAACTAATCCATAAGATTTGACCAATATATACATCATTGGCGACTGTTTCTAAAATATAACCTTTCGCGGTTTTAGGGTATAAGCCGTGTACCGTCAAGATACTTTGAAAGGATGGGATTTTTTCTCCGGGCTTTGTATTAATACTACCAATACGCCCTGAAAAATCAGCACGGATTGTAAGCTCTTCGGCTTGACGATTAACTTCATCTAAGCGCTTTTTAATGTGTTCTTGTTGGACAAACAGGGGTTGTTTACTTGCTTTTAACTGTGCTCGTAAACTATCAATTTGAGCTTGAAAAGAGCGGAATATTGACTGACGTTTAATTCGTAATGCGCTCAACTGTTGTTGTAGCGGGTCTGCTCCCACTGTTTTTGCGGGCGCGCTACCGGTAATACTTTCAAATAGCCTTTTGTTTAACTGATTTCTTGTTTGAAGCTGTTGAATTTGCACACCTACTTGGTCAACCTCCGCCTTTCGTTGTGCCTTTAAAACGTTTATTTCTGCATTTAATTTAGCTTTTGCTTCATGCTGATGAGCATTTAATACATCCAACTGACTATTAAATTTATCTTGTTCAATGCCAAGTTCTCCTCTTTTAGCCGTGAGTAATATGGTCCCTTTTTCTACGATTTGTCCTTCTATAACTTTTATGTCTGTTACGACTACAGAATTTTGAAAACTCACAGATTGTTCTTTATTCTCAGTTATTCCATAGAAATAGGTAGTACTCTGCTGTAAGTTTGAAGTAAGAAGAAACATTCCCAACAAAGCAAGTATTAGAGCAGCTGGTATCACTATCTTTTTCATTTGTTTTTTACCGTTGCACCAATCATTTTAATATGAATACCTTTAATCCCTGGTAAACGCTTCAACTGAGCCATAAATACCTCATATGAAATATCTTGCTTTAAACGAATATGATAACTATAGGCCAACTGAGAAATCTCATCATTACTTTCATCTTTTAAATCCATTAGGGAAGTGTGTTGGCAATATTTAACCATGAAATTATTTAATCTTGATCGGTCAATACCTTCAACTGGTAAACTAAATTTCAACATACCGTCGAAATCATTTTGCAAACCTAATGGTGAAAAATAAAGAACGATAACGGCAAATAAAAAACCAAAAGTGCCAACAACCGCTATACCAAATGAATAAGTTCCACAAGATACTCCTACCGCAAGAGAGGCAAAGATAAACAGTAAATCACGTGGATCTTTGAGGTTATTTCTAAAACGAATAATGGTCATAGCGGCCATAACCCCTAAGCCACGAGCAAAACTATCACCAATAGCTTGTAGAATAATCGTTACTATGATTGATATTAGTATGATAGTTTGAACATAATTTCGAGAATAAAGTACTCCTCGAAATGTTTTTTGATAAACAAATGCAATGCTTGATGACAAGATAAATGCCAACAAAATGGTAAATACCAATGTCGCAATGTTGGTGTTTTCTGATGCGTTTTGCAATGTGATTGCGTCAAACATGGGTTAGCCTAATTTTTATAAATTATTCAGCTAGTGTCACATAAAACGGGTCAATAATTCACCTTTCAGAGATAAACTGAGGATATAGAGAGATAAAGAGTAACTCAATAAACGCTAAAATGGGAAAATGGGAAAATGGGAAAATGGGAAAATGGGAAAATGGGAAAATGGGAAAATAATAATTAAGCTGGATTATCAATATCAATGAATTCGCACAATAAACCAAATTTAGCAGCAATGTGCTCACCTAATGCTTTAATGCCATAACGCTCTGTTGCATGATGCCCTGCTGCAATATAATGTACACCCGATTCGCGCGCGATGTGTACAGTATGTTCAGATATTTCACCACTAATGAAGGCATCCACACCAGCATCCGCTGCTTTATTGATCCAATCTTGCGCGCCACCAGAGCACCAACCGACACGACGAATCGCATGACCGCCACCACTAATTAATAAAGGTTTACGCTGTAGTGATACTTCAATTTTTTCACCCAACGCGTCTAAACTCATATATTCAGCAAGGCGTCCAAAGTTACCCACGCCCTGCTCATCCATCACACCTTCAACTTGAATATCTAATCGCTTAGCTAATTGTGCGTTATTACCAAACTCTGGGTGAGCATCAAGCGGTAAATGGTAACCTAACAAGCTAATATCATGTTGCATAAGCAATTTTAAACGGCGATATTTCATACCTACAATTCGTGGGTTTTCCTTATCCCAAAACCAGCCGTGGTGTACTAGTATCGCATCAGCATCTGCTTCAATAGCGACTTCAATAAGTGCTTGGGTAGCAGACACCCCCGTCACAATTTTTTTGATTTTTTCTTTACCTTCAACCTGTAAACCATTCGGTGCGTAATCTTTAAAGCTCTCAATATCTAAGAGCTCATTAATGGTACTGGTGAAATGTTTTAATGTTGCCATATTGTTTGCCTACTTGATTAATATTCGCCTGTTCCAGAAAAAGCCTACTATCAAAATACTCAATAGTAGCCCTACGATCAGCCAATTCCCCCAACGAACATAAGGGGTGGCACCTGTAAAACGTTGAACTTTATGAGTGATTATTGCTTTGGTATAAGGTGTTGCTGTTGCAATTAATTGACCTTTTTCATCAATAATTCCTGCAGGTCCTGTGGTGGTTGCACGGACCATATAACGCCCTGTTTCCAAGCTACGCATGCGAGCTATTTGCATATGTTGTGCGGGCTCTAATGAGCCAGTAAACCAACCATCGTGCGTAACATTAACGAGCATGGTAGCTTCGGGTAGCGATGTAATCGTTTCTGCACCAAAGGCATCTTCATAGCAGATGCTCATTTGTGCTTTTTGGCCTGCGACCAGTAATGTACCATCATTTTCACCAGGAACTAAGCTAGATTTTGGAATCCATTCGCCTAAAAAACCTAAGTATTTAACAAATGGAATCGCTTCTCCAAAAGGGACTAAATGTCGCTTTGAATAAATTTCACGGTTATCATGGCTCAATGCTAAAACACTATTTTCAACACCGCCACCTTCATTTACATAAAAACCTCCCAACATGATGGTACGATCGGTGTTTTTCAAGGTCTTTTGCAAGGGAGCGATCAAGCTATCCATATGATTATTGAAGAAGTCGAAGAGGCCTGTTTCTGGCCACACAATCAGATCACTGTTGCTACTTTTATGCGTCATATCTTTGTAGATTTTAATCATTTTATTTAAGTTAGCGGGGTCTAATTTTTCATGTTGGGAAATATTCGATTGTAAAACGCTTACCGTTAGCGGCTTGGCTATTTTTTGAGTCCAATCTATTGTTGTTAAAGCAAAGCTTCCGAGGGTGATTAAAACAACTACTGAGGCTGAAATAATCCTTGCTGAAGTGACAAAAGTTTCTTCTCTAGTAACATAGTGGCTCACCAACGTTGTATTAACTTCAGCACTATTAACCTTATCTCTGCGTTGTACCGAGTTACCTAAAAAGAAACTAAGTATTGCACCTGCAATCAATAAACAAACCAGGCTCACACCCAATACACCCGTAATTGGGGCAATGCTGGATAACAGCGAATCTATTTGCGTATTACCTAAATACAACCATGGAAAACCCGTTAAAAACCAGCTACGATACCATTCAACCAATACCCAAGCTGCGGGATAAAACAACAATAAACGGGATAGTAATGGCGCGCCTTTATAAAAAGAAACGATCCAACCAAATAAGCCCCCCGTCAAAAATGCTACACCGATAGAAAACACAGCTGCAATAGCTAACGCTACCGCTAAAGGTGCATGTGCAAAATAATAAATACTATAAAAAGGCCACGACGCACCGGCTCCAAATAAACCAATAGCAAAAAACCAGCCTAAAAGTATATGTTGTTTTTTAGAGTGCGCTTGGATCAGTGCATAAAATAAAGCAATCGGCATTAACCAAGCTAAGGGTGAAACATTAAAAGGGGCAAAGGCAAAAACACTCAACGCGCCCGCCACCAACACCACCAAATAGTGAAATTTATTCATTGCTGGGCTTACATCTAGCATATCAATTAAATTTCTTGTTCTCTTTTATTAACTTCAAGTAGCTGGATTTTTCGGCCATCGCTACGTAACACTTTAAAGTTAAACGGCACTAAACTAATTTCGTCACCTTGTCGGGGTATTTTACCTGCCTTTTGCATCACTAAACCACCAATGGTGTCGACCTTTTCTTGTGACATTTCAACCTCAAAATAGGCATTAAAGTCTTCAATTTCGGTATCTGCTTTTACTGTATAACGACCATCTTCTTGCTTTAAGATATTTTTCTTATCATCGACATCATCATGCTCATCATCAATATCACCCACTATTTGCTCTAAAACATCTTCAATCGTCACTAAACCCGAAGTCCCTGAAAACTCATCAACGACAATCGCCATATGATTTCGGCTATTTCGAAATTGTGTTAGTAATGTATTTAAGTTTTGGCTTTCTGGCACAAAAGAAGGTACTCGAATAATATCATCAAGATCAAACTGATCTTCTTTACCAACACATTTAAGCAAGTCTTTTACCAACAAGATACCTTCAACATCATCCCTATCCTCATCAAAAACTGGATAACGAGAATGCCCAGCATCTAAAACAATTTCTAAAATTTTATGATAACTATCGTCAAGATGAATAAAGCGGATATTGGCTCGCGGAATCATAATATCGCGCACTTGCAGGTTATCTACCTGCATGACTCCCTCGATCATACCTAAGGACTCATTAGAGATAATATTATTCTTTTGAGTTTGACGGAGTTCTTTGAGTAGTTCATCACGGTTTAAAACACTGGTGTCAATGCTGCTTCTTAGCCACTTTTCCCACCATGAGCGCGATTTTTCTAATATTTTCTGTTGTTTCATGTGTTGTGTATTTGACCCTTTTTACTATGAAGCATTATAAGGATTCGTATAGCCTATTTTTTTTAAAATTTCTATTTCTAAGGATTCCATCGCTTCAGCTTGATCACCCGTTAAGTGGTCGTAGCCATGTAAATGTAAGGTACCATGAATAATTAAATGTGCCCAATGTTCAATTAAAACCTTTTTCTGTTGGTTCGCTTCATCAGTCACTATCTTTTCACACAGTACTAAATCCCCGATATGATTTTCAGAATTGGCTAGTTCAGCGATATTAAGCTCAACCTCAGACACCTCATAAGGGAATGATAGCACGTTGGTGGCGTAGTCTTTATTCCGAAAGTCATGATTTAAAGCCATGCCCTCTTCTTCATCAACAAAACGGATTACCAAACTACAAGGCTTTTCATAATTAATAGCAAGTAATACAGCTTCGACCCATTGCTGGCATTCAGATTTATTTGGTATTACTGTAAATGCGTAAGGATTTTGTAGTTCTAAATCAACGTTCATGCTTTTCATACAGGTCGACAATTTTCTGAACCAATGAATGACGTACCACATCTTTCGATTCAAAAAAGCTGAAACGAATCTCTTTAACACCCTGAAAAATATTTATTATATGCTTCAAGCCCGACTGCTCTTTATTAGGTAAGTCAATTTGGGTAATATCCCCTGTAACTACTACGGTAGAACCAAAACCTAAACGGGTTAAAAACATTTTCATTTGTTCGGCCGTAGTGTTTTGAGCTTCATCCATAATAATAAATGAATCGTTTAAAGTACGGCCTCGCATATAAGCTAAAGGCGCAACTTCGATAACATTTTTTTCTATGAGTTTATCTACCTTTTCAAAGCCTAACATTTCATATAGTGCGTCATACATAGGGCGTAAATAAGGGTCAACTTTTTGCGATAAATCACCTGGTAAAAAACCCAGTTTCTCCCCCGCCTCAACCGCCGGGCGTACTAAAATTATACGCCGTACTTCATCACGCTCTAACGCCTCAACCGCACAAGCAACCGCAAGATACGTTTTACCCGTTCCTGCTGGGCCAATTCCAAAGGTAAGGTCATGTGTTTGAATACTACGAATATAGTGGTTTTGATTCGGCCCACGCCCACGAATTAAGCCTTTACGCGTACGGATGCTTACAGGCGCACTATCATCGTCTTTACCCTTTTTAGGATTATCCGCAGAGCTTGCATGCGTTTCTTCTTGTAAGTACAAATGGATGACTTCAGGTGCTAATTGTTCATTTTTGGTAACAACATACAATTCTTGTAACAGGTTAATCGCTTTTTGAGCTTGTAAAGGCACACCTGTGATTTCGAACTGAAAAGCTCGATTACTGATAATCACGTCAAAGTGAGTTTCTATTTGTCGTAAATGCTGATCAAATTGACCACAGAGGTTCGTTAAACGTAGATTATCTTCAGGCTCTAGATGAAGCGTTACTGTGCTTTTTGTAGCGGATTCTTTATTTTTAGCTTGTTTCAAATGCGTTAAACTTCCAGTTTAGGTAGGTGGATTACATCATACACCGAAGGATAAGCGAGAGTACACCAAGCCAAAAACAAAACGATAGTTATTATTTCAATACGGCTCTGGCGATTGACCACACTCCAACTTTTTCAACCCCACCTTCTTTTAAGGCAGTGGCTAACTCATTCACCGTAGAACCTGTTGTGATAACATCATCAACCAATACCACATGTTTATAAAGTTGGTGTTTTGCTTGCACCTCAAAACAACCTTTAATATTCTGCTTTCGTTGCTTAAGATTTAACGTTTGCTGCGCCACCGTTGGCTTTACTCTTCGTACATACTGCGTATCTAGTGGTATTTTTAACTGTTTTGAAACTGCTCGTGAAATTTCTAAAGATTGGTTAAAACCACGTTTCACCAAGCGTTTGTTGTGCAGCGGAACAGGAACTAACACATCAGGCGTCTGCTTAATGTCTTTTACAGACTTTAACAGTAAATCACCTAAAATAGCAGCGCACGACAGGTCTCCTTCGTATTTCATTTTCCCAATCAGGTAATCAATAGGAGACTCGTAATAAAATACGCTGTGTGTGTAATCAACGACAGGCTTTAACTGTAAACACTGACCACATAAAGACTGATCACTAACCGATAACGGTAAGCCACACTTTTCACAGGAATACTCTACTACTGGAAGATCATTTCGACACTCACTGCACAACGAAACTTCTTGCTCCGTCATCTCTCCACAGAGTACACAAGCTGACTTGATTTTAAATAGACTCTTCATAAAATAATATTTCAAAATAAGTGCGGTTCTTGCCCACTCAACGTAAACTTATGGCGAAATCACATGAGAAGCATACCGATGACTGATAGCAACAATAAACTAAGCCACTTTAACGCACAAGGTGACGCCCATATGATTGACGTAGGTGCGAAAGCGATTACCAAACGTATAGCAGTGACAGAAGGACGTATTTTCATGCAAAGCACTACTTTACAACATATTATTGAAGGCAATCATAAAAAAGGCGACGTACTCACTGTTGCCCGAATTGCGGGTATTATGGCAACTAAAAAAACGGCAGAACTTATCCCACTCTGTCACCCCTTAACGATTACCCATGTAGATATTCAACTCAGCACCGAAAACAATCCACCTGCAGTTTACTGCCAATCAAGAGTTGAAGTCAGTGGTAAAACCGGTATCGAAATTGAAGCTCTCAATGCCACACAAATCGCTTTACTGACTGTGTATGACATGTGTAAAGCTGTAGATCGAGGCATGCAAATTGATGGGGTTCGTTTGCTTAAAAAAACAGGCGGAAAATCAGGAGAATGGGTAGCGCAAGATAACTAATTTTGTTCTACTACCCCTCTCGTTTTAACTACCATTGAGATTTACCGATGTTCAAAATTGCGTTTGACAGTTTCCTCGGCTCCAGCCCACCTTGGTTTAAGGGCATTATTATTAGCTTCTTGCTAATTAGCTTTCCATTAATGCTGCTATTAGGTAAAACAGTGGCTGGCTGGGCATTTATCGCCATGTTTATACTCACCTTGGCAATGGCATTAAAGTGCTACCCCTTACAGTCTGGCGGTTTATTGGCAATCGCTACCCTCTTACTGGGGCTAACCACACCAGAAACGGTTTGGACTGAAATTCAAAACAATCTTGGGGTTATTTTATTACTCGTCTTTATGGTGAGTTTTATCTACTTCATGCAGCCTTTACTAATTTTTATATTTGGAAAAATATTAATTAAAATTGAAAATAAAGTCGCGTTATCTTTAATGTTTTCAATCTCTGCTGCTTTTCTTTCTGCCTTCTTAGATGCGTTAACCGTTACCGCCGTATTAATAACCGTATTCGTCGCGCTTTATGGTGTGTATGAGAAGGTCCATTCCTCCATGGGGGTCGACTACAATGAGAATGACACTTTCGATCGTCAAGAAATGGGTGGGGACTCTCTTGAAGAATTTCGAGCTTTTTTACGCTCATTAGTCATGCATGGCGCAGTTGGAACCGCTCTTGGCGGGGTTATGACCATTGTCGGTGAGCCACAAAATTTACTCATCGGTGAGAAACTCGGTTGGGATTTTATGCAGTTTGCCAAGGAAATGTCACATATTACTATTCCTGCATTAATCGCCGGTCTGTTAGTCCTTATAGTTGTCGAGCTCACTCGCTCCTTTGGCTATGGCGCTAAACTGCAACCTAATGTCAGAGGTATTTTAAAAGGATATATTGAAGAAGAGGATGCCAAACGTACCGCAAAAGAAAAATATGCATTAGTTGTTCAAGCCATTTGTGCCGTTATGCTGATAGCAGGCTTAGCCATGCATATCATGGAAGTGGGCTTAATTGGTTTAATGTTATTAGTCATCGTAACAGCTTTTACAGGCATTACAGAAGAATCACGTATTGGTCATGCCTTTGAAGAATCACTCCCTTTTGTCTCTTTATTGGTTATCTTTTTTGTTATTGTCGGGATGATTCATGATCAGCACTTATTTACACCCGTTGTTGAATGGGTGCTGGCACTACCTGTAGAGCAACAGCCTAAAGCCTTTTTCCTAGCAAATGGTATTTTATCGGCCATTAGTGATAATGTTTTTGTCGCAACGGTTTATATCAATGAAGTAAAAGCTGCGTTTGATGCAGGTAATATTTCACGAGAGCATTATGAAACACTTGCTGTGGCCATTAATACCGGAACAAATTTACCCAGTGTTGCCACGCCCAATGGACAGGCGGCTTTCTTGTTTTTATTAACCTCAGCCCTCGCCCCAGCTATTCGCTTAGGCTATGGAAAAATGGTAATGATGGCTTTACCTTACACCATTGTTTTAACGGCGGTTGGGTACTGGTTTCAGTAAAAATTTTCTCGTTACAACAAATTGCTGGTTACTCACAAGGGGTAAGTACACAAAGATAAGCTAATGTTACTCGTAACCATCCGTGTTCTTTTCAACCCAACGGCTGTCTCCAGTGACCAATTGCTCCTTTTTCCAAAAAGGAGCGCGGTGCTTTAGCTCTTCCATCAAATAGCGACAGGCATCAAAAGCAGCTGCTCGATGAGCTGACCATACTGCCACCAACATAATAGGTTCACCGGGTAGAATTTTACCCACTCGATGAATAATTAAAGTGTTTTGTATCAGCCATTTTTTCTCTGCTGTTACGATAATAAGATTAAGCTGTTTTTCCGTCATCTTAGGGTAATGCTCTAACTCCATTGCCGCTACTTCATCGCCTTCATTAAAATGGCGCATAGTACCTATAAAGCTTGCTGTAGCACCATAGCTAGTTTGTCCCTGCATGCTTTGAGCCTGGTAAGCTTCTTGTTCCTGCCAAGGGTCAAACGTTGATTTTTTTATAATAACTTTACGACTCGTCACCTGTTACCCTCCTGTAACAGGCGGAAAAAAAGCAAGCTCGTCGCCATCACTTAACAAAACATCTTCAGATGTATATTCTTGATTTACTGCGATTAATAAATCGTCTTGTAACTCAGGCAAACCTGTCGCCTGTTGCCAAGCTTGCTTAACGGTTAGCGACTCTGTTTGAGATTCAATGACATCTTCAGAGCGCCCGATATTCTCACGCAAACTAGCAAAGTAGTGTATTTTAATTTTCATGTAATTATCGTAGCACACAAAAAAGACCTCATGCAGAGGTCTTTTTAAATATGATGAAGAATTTAAGTTAAGGAGAACCTGATTAAGTCGATTAGAATTTAGCGTAGAAAAAACTGTCGCTATTTTTCACGAAGTGAGTCGTAATAGTCATTCTGCATTCGCTTTTAAGTCATTTGCAAGCAAAGCACTAAATATTGCGCCGATCTTCGTGGAAAATATCGGCAGTTTTAGCCCGCTGAAACTATTTGGACTTGATCAGGATTTCCTTAACTAAGATGAATCGGTGTTAATAATGATTCAATATCAATTGCATCACCAAACTTCTCTTTCGCAAAGCGTGCTGCCTGAGTACGTTCACGAAAGAATCGTTCCTCACCTATCTTTTCCATCAAACCTGAACGCACAAACGCATCCCGCATACTTTTTTGAGCACGTGCAATATAAAGCTCAATGCCTGCAGCTTCCAGACGTTCTGCTATACGACTCAAGGTTTCTTCACCTGTTGAATCCACAAGATCAACTGATTCAAAATCTAAAATCATTACTTTTAAATCTGGCTTTGCAGCAATACTGTTTAGGACTTTTCCTTCTAAGTAACCTGCATTTGCAAAGTATAAATCACCCCCGTAACGAAACACGGAAACCGAATCACTGGTTTTTAATTTGAATAAGTCCGCATTGCGTAAAGTTCCATCATCATGACGGCTCACCTCAACAAAATGAGGGCTCATCGTTCGATACAGAAATAAACCTAAAGACAGTAATACCCCAATCATAATACCTTTTTCTAAATGGGGAGCAAAAAATAGCGTTGTTGCAAAAGTAGCTACAGCGATAAAACCATCATGTTTATACACTTTCCATGCGTGAATAATCGGTTTGATTTTAATCAGGTTCATGACCGCAACAACAATCACTGCAGCTAGAGTTGCTTGCGGTAAATGGTACAACAAGGGCGTCAAAAAGAGCAAAGTAATCGCAACTAATACACCTGTTACTATGGATGAAAATCCAGTTCTACCAGCGGCAGAGAAATTAACCGCAGACCGAGAAAAAGACCCTGAAACAGGGTAAGCCTGAAAAACCGAAGCCGTTATATTTGATAATCCTTGTCCTACTAGCTCTTGGTTAGCAGATAAACGCTGACGTGTTTCTGAAGCAATAGCCTTTGATACAGAGATAGCCTCAACAAAACCTAATAAGCCAATGACTAAGGCTGACACAAATAAGTGCACGACTTGGTTAAACTCAACATCAGGAATTTTAAAGCCTGGTAGACCACTCGGAATTAATCCTACGACCATCCCGCCTTTATTTTCATAGCCAAGAAAAAAGGATAATAAGGTACAAATTACCACCGTAATCAGTATATTAGGAAGCTTATGTGCTGTCTTTTTTATAAAAATCAGCAAAAATAGTGACAGCCCCCCCATAATCAAAGTAGTCAGGTGTGTTTGAGGTATATCCTGAATAAGGTTCCATACCGTCTCATAATGATGCTCGCCTTTACGTGTCGATATCCCAAATATTTTACCAACTTGTGAACTTGCAATAATGAGTGCGGCTGCATTTGTAAAACCAACCACAACAGGATGAGAAAGAAAATCAACCAGTACACCTAAGCGTAATAAGCCCAGTGACAGCTGAAAAATGCCCACCATAAATGCCAAAATAGCAGCATAAGCAAGGAAGCCTTCAGGGTTTTGAATAGCTAAAGGCTCTAACGCAGCTGCTGTCATTAAAGAAACAATAGCCACAGGACCTGTGGCTAACTGACGGGATGAGCCAAAAATAGAAGCGATAATAACGGGTAAAAAAGAGGCGTATAAACCAACGTAAGCAGGCAAACCAGCTAATTGCGCATAAGCCATTGATTGTGGGACTAAAATAAGTGCAACGGTTAAACCTGCTAAAGCATCTGCTTTTAATGTTGCGCCATCTTTTAACTCACCAACCCACTCCGTAAAAGGCGTAAACCGCTCTTTCCAATCAGACATAAAAAGCTTTAGAACATTTCCCATAATTGATCTGCCATCGTTTATTAAGCTTGAACAGAGTGATAATATGACTCATAAGCTATGGCGCGCGATTATATTAGAAAACTCTTATTTTTTCAGCTACTTTATTGATATTTGACAATTTTTCGACTTAAAATGAGTGTTGTAAAATTACTCTACCGTAACCGATTTTGCCAAGTTTCTTGGCTTATCAACGTCTGTACCCTTAAACACAGCAACATGATAAGACAAAAGCTGCAATGGAATTGTATAGATAATTGCCGCGATGGATTCTGGCACCTCTTCCATCTCGATCATATGAATATTGTCTTGTGGTGCTATTTTTGAGTTTTTATCGGCAAATAAATACAAAACACCACCGCGTGAGCGAACTTCTTCGAGGTTAGATTTTAGTTTTTCTAACAAATTGGTGTTAGGTGCAACCGCGACAATCGGCATTTCACTATCCACTAATGCCAGCGGACCATGTTTTAACTCACCTGCCGGATATGCTTCCGCATGAATGTATGAGATTTCTTTTAGCTTTAATGCGCCTTCCATCGCAACAGGATATTGATCCCCACGGCCTAAAAACAAAGCATTACTTTTGTCAATAAACTGTTCTGCCATTTTTTCAATGGCTTCATCATGCTCTAAAGCTTGTTCTAATAAAATGGGTAGCTTTTTAAGGTTCTTAACCAACTTAGCTACTGTTTCAGGGTTTTCACCTTTAGCTTGGAGTAATAATCCAATTAAAATCTGTAACGTAACTAATTGTGTTGTAAAGGCTTTGGTTGAAGCAACCCCTATTTCTGGGCCAGCAATAGTTAATAATGAAAAGTCAGATTCACGCACTAAAGAGCTTTCATCAACATTACAAATACTTAATGTGGCTAAACAACCGGTGCGTTTAATTTTTTCAAGTGCAGCCAAGGTATCAGCCGTTTCACCCGATTGAGATAAAGTCACAAACAGAACATCATCTCTAGGTGGCTGTCTACGATAACGGTACTCACTTGCTACTTCTACATGGCAAGGAATATCAGTCATGCTCTCCATCCAATAGCGAGCTATCAAACCTGCATGGTAGCTGGTTCCACAGGCGATGATTTGCACCTCTTTAACCTGCTTTAAGGTTTCCATGACATTTCTATCAGTATCGCCTTTCATGATACATTCTTTGAAGGTGTCAGTTTCTACTCGACCCTCTAGTGTACTTTGAACAGATTGAGGTTGCTCATAGATCTCTTTAAGCATGTAATGACGATATTCGCCTAGCTCAGAGTCCATTGAATTGGCTTGTGATTGTTTAATCTCACGCTCAACAAAGACACCTGATTCATCCTCAATAGTGATTGAATCACGTTTTATTGTTGCAATATCACCATTTTCTAAATAGATAAAACGGCTCGTTACGGGTAATAAGGCTTGTATATCGGATGCTATAAAATTCTCACCCAAACCTAGACCAATCACTAAAGGACTACCCTGCCTTGCAGTAATCAACTCATCGGTGTTTTGAATAGAAATGACACCCAGTGCAAAAGCACCTGATAATTCTTTGATAGTTTTTTTGGTGGCTTCTAAAAGACTTACATCAGCATCAAGATAAGATTCGATCAAATGCACGATCACTTCAGTATCAGTCTCTGACTCGAAAGTATAACCCTGTGAAATTAACTGGCTACGAAGCTCTTCGTAATTTTCAATAATACCATTATGAACAACCGCAACACGGTTATTACTCATATGTGGGTGTGCGTTTCGTTCGGCTGGCTCACCATGGGTTGCCCAACGGGTGTGTGAAATACCGATAGTCCCTTTGTGAGGATTTTCCGTTGTCTTCTTTTCTAGTTCAGCAACTTTACCTAAAGCACGAGCGCGATAAAGCTGTCCTTTATCATCCAATAAAGCCAAACCAGCTGAGTCATAGCCACGATACTCAAGCTTATGTAAACCGGCTAATAAAATTTGAGTTACGGGTCTCTGAGCAATTGCTCCTACTATTCCACACATTTTTTTATTCCTAGTTTATTATTCTTATTTACTTTTAACAGGACGTTTCCATCCTTTAATATTAATTTGCTTTGAGCGAGATAAGGTTAATATTTCTGCCGGGGCATCTCGAGTAATTGTAGAACCTGCCCCGATATTAGCCCCATCACCCAAGGTGACTGGTGCAACTAATTGCGTATCAGAACCTACAAAAACGTTGTTGCCAATAATCGTTTGAAATTTATTGGCGCCATCATAGTTACACGTGATGGTTCCTGCGCCAATATTGACTGACTTCCCCATGGTAGTATCACCGATATAGCTTAGGTGGCTTACCTTGCTCCCTTCGCCTATTAAGGTTTTTTTGATTTCGACAAAGTTACCGACTTTTGCATGATCTTTGATTACCGTTTCAGGCCTTATTCTTGCAAAGGGTCCAATATCACAATGATTACCAATAATGGCAGATTCCAGGATTGAATTAGCTTTAATGGTTACATTATCGGCAATACGGCAATCTTGTATCATACAGTTTGGCTCAATCACGACATTATCACCGAGTACAACGTTACCGACAAAAACATTATTAACGTCAATAACAACATCTTTTCCTGCTGTTAATACGCCACGAACATCACAACGTTTAGGGTCAATGATACTAACACCAGACTGTAGTAATTTTTCAGTTTGCAGCCGTTGGTATTCACGCTCTAAAATAGATTGTTGGCTACGATCATTAACCCCTAATACTTCCAACTCATTCTCACATAAAACGGTAGTCACATTCGCACCCTCTTCTGAAGCAAGTGCAATACAGTCTGTAAGGTAATATTCACCCTGTGCATTATCAGACTTAATCAAATCCAACCACCGTAGCAGGTCTTTACCTTTAGCGGCAAGGAAACCCGTGTTACCTTCATTGATAATACGCTGCTCATCCGTAGCATCTTTTTCTTCAACAATACTTGTCATCTTACCTGAAGTATCTCGAATAATGCGTCCATAACCCTTCGGGTCAGCCAATTTAGTCGTCAAAATACTTAAATCTGAACCTGCCTTAATATCTTGCTCTAATAAACGCAGTGTCTCTGACTTAACCAGAGGTACATCGCCGTAAGCGATAATAATAATGGCATCATCATCGATAAATTCTTTAGCTTGCAGTACTGCATGCCCAGTGCCTAACTGATCTTTTTGTAACGCCCAGCATAAATCATCTGCTGCACCGATAGTCTTCTGCACTAAGTCAGCACCATGCCCGTAAACAATTGAGATTCTTTCCGCCCCTAAAGAACGACAGCAAGCAATTACATGCGCTAACATCGGCTTTCCACCAATAGGGTGCAAAACCTTAGGCAGTGCTGAATTCATGCGGGTACCCTTTCCGGCGGCAAGAATAATAGGAATAATTTTCATAGATGTATATAATAATTTTTAAAGGTTATTAGTATAATCAAAACTGAGTAGTT
Source organism: Thiotrichaceae bacterium (assembly GCA_026989335.1). GTDB lineage: Bacteria > Pseudomonadota > Gammaproteobacteria > Thiotrichales > Thiotrichaceae > Cocleimonas. The sequence continues at coordinate 34,564 of JALSJN010000046.1, read as the reverse complement.
TCAATAGTTAAAGCCGATAAACGTAAGGTAAGGTGAGGTAACTATTTTAAGAAATACCTAATGATATTTCTTAAAATACAGTGATAAAATCACTAACGAATAGCAGTCAACCATCTAATCCTATTAGATTGTTAATCGACTTATGTGCACCTAAACCCTCTTAGTAAGCCTTACAACTAGCTTTGTAAGGCTTTGATTGGGCACCCCAACGGTATTCTAAAGGGGCATGAGGATCAGAAACGATTTTACCTGCTGATAAGTTTTGTCGTAACTCGCGTAGAGGCATGTAATATTCCTCCCCTAAACTCATTTGAACCATACAAAACGTATTCAATTCTTTAATATCTTCCGGCCTAGGTTGTTTAACGGAAAATAAAGTTTTAGCCCATCGCTGAGGTTGGGTCCAAGGTTTAATTTTTGAATTTTTCTCATAATGATTTTTAACTGCTGAAAAGAATGCCTTAAGACGTCTATCTCGAGAAGGAGTGGAGTAGTTATCATATTCACGACGATTCATACACTGTCTACCTTTTTTCCGAATCTCTTGTAAATGCCAAAGCGCATCGTAGACATAAACAGCACGATCATTAGCATACATACACATGGCAATCATTAAACGAAGTGTTTTTTCGTCTGCCTTTTCTTTTCTTTTACCCAGTGCACTTGCAATAATATCGGTAAAACGCACGTAGTCATAATTTACACCCTTAGCAATTTGATACTGCTCTTCACTGTAGCCAGGATTTTTTTTCAGTGATTTCATAATATTTTTAGGTTGTACGAAGCGACGATAACCATCACTTTTCTTTTTATAATCTTCGGGCACATAAAAAGGGAAAGAAGGAATTCGATCTAAAAAACGAGGGGCTTTTGGTGTGGTCGATGACATAACCTCAGCAACACCTGTTTCTGTAATATTTACGATTTGATAAGAGTGGACACCAGGAGCAGCATAAATATCACCAGGTTTTATATCATCTAACGCTATTGGGTAAGTATCACGACTTAAAGATTTTGTGCTTGTTATATCTGCAACATAATCTAAAAACTTTCTAACACGCTTTTCTTGAGAGTACTTATCCCAACTTTTTTTACGGTTACTAATAAGTTTACGTGGTCTACTGGGGTTATGAATAACGAATGGTAGCTTATATTCATAAGAAAAAATAAGTCTCATCGCATAAACCGCATCCGCACAATCGTGCGAATATTTATAATAAATAGGTTTTTTTTCATCCATAAAGAACTCTTCAGTCCAATTGTTTTTTACCCAGTGCTGGTAACGTTTCTCCCATACATCATCCCATTTGTTTTCTGCTTTCCAAACTGCCGCATGGGTTGATGACATAAAGCCTAAGACTATACAAAATCCAATAATTTTTAATATAAATAGTGAATATTTATTATTTAATAACATACCCTACTTGTCCCCTTTCTTATTGTAATGCTTTTACTTAAAGCTAATCGCTGACAACTATTTTTTAACTTTCGTGCTTAAAATTATAATCTGAAAATTATCTTTTGATTTTGATATCAATGATTTTCAGATTATATCCAATATAGATCATATTTTTATAAATTTGTTCAAAAAAAATGGGACTAAGGTTATAACCTCAGTCCCATTTCACTCTCTAAGCAAGCTTAGAGAAAATCATTAAATCAATGATTAACGATTCATGAAACGCTTAAGTGCGCTACGTGTACCTGAACCAACGATTCCGTCGATAGGTCCTTTGTAGTAACCTTTAGCTTTCAACTTACGTTGTAGAGCATATACGTCAACAGGTTGCTTTGCAGCTGCTGCACGACGTGGAGCTGCGCGCATACCTTGACAAGAGTACTTGTGTGAATGACGAACATTCTTGTACTTATGTGTATGACGAATTGACTTAGTACAGCGTGGTACTGCCGGATGCGTATGAGTCCAACGGTTTCCACCTCTGTGAACAGCACGCTTTTGTCCACCGTAACGGTGAGAGGCTGTTGGGTTAGGGTGACAATGTCTCATTGACTTAGTACGTGCATTAGCAGCGTGACCATGACAGTTTCCTGCAGCACGAGGAGCAACCTTTCTAGGTGCTGGACGAGGAACCACACGAGGTGCAGCTTTAGCAACAGGAGCAACAACTGGAGTATCTTCTACTTGCTGTTGTGAACCAGATTGCTGTGAACCACCAGCAGCGCTATCATCAGCAACTTGTGAACCACCAGCTGACTGCTGTGAACCACCTGAAACCTGTGAACCACCTTCTACTTGCTGTTGAGAACCACCAGAAACTTGTGAACCACCAGAAGCTTGTGAGCCTCCAGCTACTTGTTGTGAACAACCTGTTGCAAATACGCCAGCCATTACTAGCGTTGCAATAGAGAGTTGATGTTTAATCTTCATATTGTACATCCTTTAACTACGTTATTAATTAATTATAAAATCAAATGACTACTCATTGTACAAAAAGTAATCACGATACTTGTTATCCGCCCTTGAAGTATAGTCTTAAACCAACCTACATTCAAAATAAAAATGGTAAAAAAACAACAATATTTAAATTATTTGTTGTTTTTTTCCAAATAGACCCAAAACACAAAGAGAATATACTTGGATTCCAGAATAATAACAAAGAAAAAGAGATTTATCTATTATTCCATTAGGACAGAATAAAATTATTACTTGTTATTATCTTTCGCCTCTCATCTAAAATTCGACTATTAGCGCAACGTCTTTCCTATTCGATGAATCATTTCTATTTGAGCTTTTGCCGCATCAAGTTCAGCTTGAACTGCTTCATAATCCATATCATCTGGATCTTTTCCATCTAAAGCATCTTCAGCGCGTTTTTTAGCCTCTTCTGCGAGGCTTTCATCTAAGTCTTCAGCACGAATAGCAGTATCTGCTAACACAGTGACAACTGAAGGTTGAACCTCTAATATACCACCTGCAATAAAGAGTGATGCTTCGCCATCATCTGTTTTATAGCGAAGCTCACCTGCTTTTAAAGTACTAATTAACTGAGAGTGACGCGGCATAATACCCAAGTCACCCATCGTTCCTGGTGCTAGCAACTCTTGTACAGCGCCAGAAAATAATGATTCTTCTGCGCTTACTACATCTAAATGCATGGTCATAGCCATATTAAAATCTCAATATCAATTATTAAAAAAAAGACTAGTTTAGAAAACTTACGCTTCATTACTACCTTTTTCAATGGCTTCATCAATTCCGCCTACCATGTAAAAAGCTTGCTCAGGCAAATGATCATATTCACCAGCAAGAATCCCTTTAAATCCAGCTAAAGTATCTGCAAGTGATACATATTTACCTGGAGCACCTGTGAATATTTCAGCAACATGGAAAGGTTGAGATAAGAAGCGCTGGATTCGACGTGCGCGTCCTACAGTTTGCTTATCTTCTTCTGATAACTCATCCATTCCAAGAATTGCAATAATATCTTGCAACTCTTTATAACGCTGTAGTACACCCTGCACACCACGCGCTACTTTATAATGATCTTCACCGATAACTTGTGGATCAAGCTGGCGCGAAGAAGAATCTAAAGGATCAACCGCAGGATAGATACCTAGTTCTGCAATATTACGTGAAAGTACTAAAGTCGCATCTAAGTGAGCAAAGGTAGTCGCAGGAGAAGGGTCGGTTAAATCGTCCGCAGGCACATATACCGCTTGAAATGATGTGATTGAGCCTTTCTTGGTGGAGGTAATTCGCTCTTGGAGCGCTCCCATCTCTTCAGCTAGAGTTGGCTGATAACCAACCGCAGATGGCATACGACCAAGTAGCGCCGAAACTTCTGTACCTGCCAATGTGTAACGATAAATATTATCAATAAACATTAATACATCACGACCTTCATCACGGAAGTTTTCCGCCATGGTCAGACCTGTTAACGCAACACGTAATCTATTTCCTGGAGGCTCATTCATTTGACCATATACAAGCGCCACTTTATCCAGTACTCCGCCCTCTTCCATTTCGTAGTAGAAGTCGTTTCCTTCACGAGTACGCTCACCAACACCCGCAAATACAGACAAACCACTGTGTTCTTTGGCAATGTTATTAATGAGCTCCATCAATGTTACGGTTTTACCAACACCCGCACCACCAAACAATCCAACCTTACCACCTTTAGCGATAGGCATTACTAAGTCAATAACCTTGATTCCTGTTTCGAGAATATCCAAGCTAGAAGCCAACTCTTCATAGCTTGGTGGATCACGATGAATAGGCATTAATTTCTCTGCCTTTACTTCACCTGCATTATCAATAGGCTCGCCCAATACATTCATGATACGGCCCAAGGTTCCTTCACCCACGGGTACTTTAATCGGCTCACCCGTATTGATCGTTTCCATGCCACGTTTAAGGCCTTCAGCCTCACCCATTGCAATCGTACGCACAATACCATCACCTAACTGACCCTGAACTTCTAAAGTCAAACCATTATGTTCTGTTACAGTTAATGCTTGATATATAGTTGGAACTGCATCACGTGGAAATTCCACATCAACAACAGGACCGATAATTTGAACAATATTTCCAGTACTCATCTGTTAGTACCTCACTTAAATTTAAATTTGTTTAAAACTTTGTTTCCTATTAGCGTCATAAAAAGCAATTTTGCTTATCCGACCGCAGCAGCTCCAGAAACAATCTCTGATATTTCTTGTGTGATTGATGCTTGCCGGGCTTTATTATAAACCAGCTTTAGTTTATCAATCATGTCGCCCGCATTATCGGTTGCGCTTTTCATCGAAATCATTCGTGCTGACATTTCACAGGCTATATTTTCAACCACGCCTTGATAAACAATGGATTCAATATAGCGCTTCATTAATGTATCAATGACTTCTTTAGATTCTGGCTCATAAAGATAGTCCCAGTGATACTGCATCTCATCCAGTTCAGCAGCAACAATAGGAATTAATTGAGTCACCCGTGGCGTTTGAGTCATACTATTAACAAACTCATTTTCCACCAAGAAAAGGCGATCAATACGCCCTTCTTCGTAGGCATCCAACATCACTTTAATAGTACCAAACATATCTTGAACGGATGGACTATCACCTAATTGTGTTGATTCTGCAACAACGCCATAGCGCTTAAACGCACTTAAGGCTTTACCACCAAAAACAGCGATATCAACTTCAACATCTTGTTCTTTCCATTCAACAATACTTTGTAATGCTTTTTTAAAAAGATTGGTATTCAAACCACCACATAAGCCACGATCTGACGAAATGATGATATAACCTACTCGCTTAACTTTCTCACGATCCTTAATAAAGTCATGCTGGTATTCCAAATGTCCATTAGCCATATGGCTAACTACTTGGTGCATTTTCTCTGCATAGGGACGCGACGCATCCATACGCTCTCTCGCTCGGCGCATTTTAGATGCCGCCACCATTTCCATGGCTTTTGTTATCTTCTTGGTATTTTGAATACTACCAATTTGCGAACGTATCTCTTTAAGACCTGCCATCGCTATTTACCTTTTGTAAGATTAATATCAGACAAGACTCTACCAAGAACCCTTGGATTTAAAGTCTTCCAAAGCACTTTTCATTTCTGCAGCGATATCATCATTGTAATCACCGTTATCATTTATGCTATTTAAGAAATCTGTCTTCTCAGTACGAACGTAAGACAACATCGCAGACTCAAAGTCACTGACCTTATCAACATCAACATCATCAAGAAAACCTTCGTTAGCAGCAAACAAACTAAAGGCAAGCTCTCCTGTTTTTAGTGGTGAGTATTGAGCCTGTGTCATTAACGCTGTTACACGTGCGCCACGCTCAAGTTGCTTTCGAGTCCCTTCATCTAAATCAGATGCAAACTGAGAGAATGCCGCTAATTCACGATACTGAGCCAAGTCAAGACGAACACCACCACCTAACTTTTTGATGATTTTAGTTTGCGCCGCACCACCTACTCGTGACACTGAAAGGCCGGCATCAATCGCAGGACGATTACCTGAGTTAAACAAATCGGTATCCAAGAAAATCTGACCGTCTGTAATTGAAATTACGTTGGTCGGCACAAAGGCAGATACATCACCCTCTTGAGTTTCGATAATGGGATAAGCTGTTAATGAACCCGTTTTTCCTTTTACTTTACCATTTGTCATACGCTCAACAAATTCAGCGTTGACACGTGATGAACGCTCTAACAGACGCGAGTGTAAAAAGAAAATATCACCAGGATATGCTTCACGGCCTGGAGGACGACGAAGCAATAGTGATACTTGACGGTAAGCCCACGCTTGTTTCGTCAAATCATCATAAATAATTAATGCGTTTTCACCACGATCACGAAAATACTCACCCATCGCAGTACCAGCGTAAGGCGCCAAGTATTGCATTGAAGCAGGGTCTGATGCGTTAGCAGCAACAACAATGGTGTACTCCATTGCACCAAACTCTTCGAGCTTACGTACAATACCAGCTACCGATGATGCCTTCTGACCAATTGCTACGTAAATACATTTTACGTCTTTACCTTTTTGGTTAATGATCGCATCAATCGCTACGGCCGTTTTACCGGTTTGGCGATCACCAATAATCAACTCACGTTGACCACGACCAACAGGAACCATCGCATCCAATGCTTTAATACCTGTTTCCATTGGCTCATCAACTGACTTGCGCTCAATTACACCAGGCGCCTGTCGTTCGATAGGACCCATTTCAGTCGTATTTGCTGGGCCTTTACCATCAATCGGTGCACCAAGCGCATCAACAACTCGCCCTAGTAACTCCGGACCAACAGGAACATCAAGAATACGGCCTGTACATTTTGCTGTATCGCCTTCCTTAATACCTTTGTAATCACCCAGCACTACCGCACCGACTGAATCACGTTCAAGGTTCAAAGCCAAACCAAAGGCTCCATTTGAGAATTCAATCATTTCACCAGACATGACTTCTGATAATCCATGAATACGTGCTATACCGTCCATTACTGAAACGATTGTACCTTCTGTACGTGCTTCAGCTTCTGTATCAAACCCTTCGATTTGCTTTTTAATCAGATCACTGATTTCTGTGGGGTTAAGTTGCATACCTTACCTTTCCTTATATTGAGTGATTTAGTCTAGTTAACCATTGATGAGGTCATTTTACCGAGTCGACCTTTCAATGAACCATCTATAACCAAATCGCCAGCACGTATGATAGCACCACCGAGTAGTGATTCATCCACGCTAACTTTAAGTTTTATATCACGTCCTAAACGTTTCTTTAATGCTTTCGAGATTGCTTCTTCTTCTGCTTTGGTGAGTTTTTTTGCTGATGACACTAAAGCCTCAACAGAACCTTCGGACTCATCTTTAAGCGCCTCAAAAAGTACACCTATTTCTGGTAATAGCGATAAGCGATCATTTTCTGCTAATAAATTAATGAGGTTTTTTTCAGCCTCTCCCAATTTACCATCACACAGCTTAATAAACGCTTTTGCACCAGACTGTTTTGCCATAGCAGGCGTCGAAAGTAATTCTTTGACATCATCATTACTTGCAACAAGCCCCATAAAGTCAAGAGAGTCAGACCATTTCGTCAAACTATCGGCGCCTTCTGCCATTTCAAAAATAGCACGCGCATAAGGACGAGCAGCAGTTGTCAATTCAGACATAACGATTACTCCTAGTTGATTTCCGCATATTCATCCGCTCTAGATTTGCTCTATAAGATCTTTTAGTGCAGATTTATGTGTATTTGCATCAACCTCTTTGCCTAAAATTTTACTAGCACCTGCAACTGCAAGTTCAGAAACCTTAGAGCGCAAAGAGTCTTTTGCACGATTCACTTCTTGATCAATTTCAGCTTGCGCACCCGCTTTTACACGATCCGCTTCTTCAACAGCTTTATCTTTAGCTTCCTGCACCATTTGAGTATCACGCGCTTTAGCTTGAGAGACAATCTCTGCCACCTCAACCTTCGCTTGCTTAATCAAATCTGTAGCACGTTGCTCTGCTAGCTCCTGCTCTTTCATGCCTTTTTCAGACGCTGCAAGCCCATCAGCGATACGCTTTTTACGATCTTCCAAGGTATTAATAATAGGCTCCCAAAGTACTGCTTTGACAAACCAAATTAACACTGAAAATACGATCAATTGACCTATTAATGTTGCTGTTACATTCATGATTAATTTCCTCCAATCAATTAGTTATTAGAACAATCGAATTGAATTAACCACCAATTGCAGCTTTAGCAGCACCAATGAACGGGTTCGCAAAGATAAACCACATTGAGATACCCAATACGATCATAGGGAAGGCTTCCATCAAACCACCTGTAAACAACATTTGACCGGTTAATTGAGCGCGCATCTCAGGTTGACGAGCAATACCCTCAATAAACTTTGAACAAATCATTCCCCAACCTAGTGCAGAACCCAAACCAGCAGCAGCCAGAATTATTCCAACGCCGATAGCCGTTGCAGACATGATTTCAGATACGATTGCAGCATCCATAGTTAATCTCCTAAAAAGTTATAAATAAAAAGTTAAAAAAAATAAAAAATTGATCTCAAACACGAGCTAATAACTAATGCTCATCTACGCCTTGACTCGCAAGACCTAAGTAAACAATGGTTAACAACATAAAGATAAAGGCTTGCAACGGCACGACTAGCATATGGAAAATACCCCACAGTGTACCCAATGCAATCTGTGCGGGCATAGCCCAAACAGAGAATGCTAATAACGCAATTAATAAGAATAGTAACTCGCCCGCAAACATATTACCGAAAAGTCGCAACCCTAAGCTCACTGGCTTAGCTACCTCTTCAATGGTTGTCATTACAATGTTAACTGGCATCAACCATTTACCAAACGGATGAAACAGGAACACTTTTATATAACCAATAAGACCTTTATTCTTAATATTATAAAAAATAATTAGACCGAACACTAACAATGCCAAAGCAAATGTTGTATCCAGATTGGTTGTTGGCACCGCTTTAAAGTAGACATGATGCGGATCATAGCCAAATATACTCGCCACCCCACCAACTAACGAAGGCAACAAGTCAACCGGCAAGAAATCCATGGCATTCATGAACAGCACCCATACAAAAATAGTTATTGCTAGCGGGCCAATCCATTTATCCGCACCCGGGAAAATATCTTGAACTTGCTGGTTAACAAACTCAACCACTGTTTCAAGCACATTCTGCATTCCTGTTGGCTTATCCGCATCAATATTCTTACTGACACGCCATGATGCAAACGCAAAGATTGAAGCGAGAACAAGGCTCACTACAAATGTATCAATAAAGAAAACACTAAAGTCTACTAAATTATTCGGGCGCTCACCGTTAAGTGTCATGTTTTGCAAGTGATGTTGAATATATTCAACAGGGCTTGCAATTGCTGGGGCGTTAGATTCGCTCACTTATTACTTTCTCCGTTAATTCTTAAAAACCACAAATACTTAATCATTAGTAGCATCTTCTCTAGCCATCTGTTTGGTACGTTTTGTACCAAACAACATAAACGCTAACTGCGCAACAGCGAATGTTCCTAGCAAAGGTGGCGGCAACAGCTTTAGCGCCCCCATTCCTACACCAAACATAACAAGCACAAAAACAAACCTTTGCACTACCCCAAGATAAAGTGCAAGCACCCCACCCTCAGGATTATCTTTTGCCATAGCGCCTGCGACATCTAAACGCCTTGATAATAAAATGGTATTAGCGATTGCAATAGCCCCGCCAAATGCCGCAGGTAACATACCTGCCTCACCCAAATAGTAGTATGAAACTGCCACACCCAATAAAACCAATATAGCCTGAATTATTAACAAACTTCGCATGATTTTAAATATCTACCTAATCCAAGTCGCGCGAATTCTAGCATCACAAATTAATGTTCTCAACTAAACAATATAATTTTATTAGAAAAATAGTAATATTTTAATATTAGTTATTTGTTTATTTTATAATTAACGGCTTTGAATATGAATATTTTTACCAACAAATACAACAAGATACCCGAAATATCAGCAACCCAATCCCATAATGAAAAAGCTCTATCAGGTGAAAAATACTGCAATATTTCTATTAAAAATCCATACAGTATTAACGGAGATGCCTTCCATAACCAAAAAGGCTTACGCAAAGTTGATAAATCCATCAGCAGTGAAAAACTAAAAAATATAAATATATGTTTAAATTTATCCTCATAAGCAAAGCCAATTAGTACGTCTAGATCACGTGTTGCGACCCAAGCACCTAAGATCATTAAAAGTATAACAAAGGACTTTGCACTCGCCTTAAATACTTGTGTACGCTTAAAATCATGAATGTTACCAATGGCCTTATGTAGCATATTGAGATTTATTATAATGTCCACCTTATTTAATTTATCTACTAAGTAAAAGATTGCTTTCCTCCTTACTTTTACGATGCGCATCCTATCTGTTTTAATTAATAATTCCAAATAGAATGTGATGAACGTACAATGCCCCGTATGGAAGATATTTCACATATTCTCGACAACTTAAACAAACCCCAACGTCAGGCCGTTTCATCAGAAGCTATTCCTCAATTAGTTTTAGCGGGCGCTGGCAGCGGCAAAACAAAAGTATTAGTGCACCGTATTGCATGGCTCATTCAAGTTGATCAAATTACACCCTTTGCTATTCTTGCCGTTACTTTCACCAATAAAGCTGCCGCTGAAATGCGCGCCAGAATTGAAGATTTACTCAGCACTCCTGTCGGTGGCATGTGGGTTGGCACATTCCATGGTTTATCTCACCGCCTTTTACGTCGCCATTGGCAAGAAGCAAAACTCATCCAAAACTTTCAAATCATTGACTCAGATGACCAATTACGCATAGTAAAGCGCGTTATGCGAGGCTTACAGCTAGATGAAAAATTATGGCCTGCCAAACAATCACAATGGTTTATCAACAACAAAAAGGATGAAGGTATTCGCCCGCAACATATTGAAGATAAGAACGACCCGACAACACGCCAACTCACCAAAATTTACACACTCTACGAAGAATCTTGCCAACGCTCAGGGGTTATTGATTTTGCTGAAATGCTACTGCGCTCACTAGAACTATTACGTGACAATACCGATATTTTACAACATTACCGACAACGCTTTCGTCATATTTTAGTCGATGAATTCCAAGACACCAACACCCTACAGTACGCTTGGATTCGTTTGCTTGCGGGCACTGAGACTATTCCTTTTGTGGTCGGTGATGATGATCAATCCATCTACGGTTGGCGAGGCGCTAAAATTGAGCACATTCAAAACTTCTCACGCGACTTCCCGCAAACGCAAGTCATAAAACTTGAACAGAACTACCGATCCTCGGGCAATATATTAAATGCAGCGAATGCCGTTATTGACAACAATCAAGGCCGTCTTGGCAAAAACCTTTGGACCAACGATGCTGATGGCGACCCTATCCACCTCTATGCCGCCTACAATGAGATTGAAGAAGCGACCTATATTGCTTCGCGCATTCAACAATGGGTTAGTCATGGTAACTCGCACAGTGATATTGCTATTCTTTATCGCTCCAATGCGCAGTCACGCGTTTTTGAAAGCACTCTTAATGAAAATGCTATTGCCTATCGTGTCTATGGAGGCCAGCGATTTTTTGATCGCGCTGAAATAAAAGATGCACTCGCCTATTTACGCCTAACCTCAAACCGACATGATGACCCATCATTTGAGCGCATCATCAATCAACCAACCCGTGGTATTGGCGAAAAAACGGTTGGCATGATTCGAGAAAATGCGCGCAATAGTAGTAGTTCTATGTGGCAATCAGCACAAACTCTACTCAATAGCTCCGTATTCACAGCCCGCGCATCCACTGCGATATCAGGGTTTATGACACTGATAAACACCATAGCATCTGATATTGACGGTCAGCCACTTGATGAGCAAGTTGAACACGTCATTGAATATTCCAAGCTAAAGGATCACTATTTAAAAAAAGACAAAGGCGATGCAGGGCAAGCGCGTATTGAAAACCTCAATGAATTAATATCAGCAGCCCAAGGATTTCATTACAAACCTGACGATGAACATGCCGACATGGATTTTCTTACCGCTTTCTTGTCCCACGCATCCCTTGAAGCAGGTGAAGGACAAGGTCAAGCAGGTGATGATTGCGTACAACTCATGACACTACATTCAGCCAAAGGACTCGAGTTTCCCTTGGTATTTTTAGTCGGACTTGAAGAAGGGCTATTTCCGCATAAAATGTCTACGGAAGAACCCGGCCGTTTAGAAGAAGAACGTCGCCTATGCTACGTGGGGATTACGCGCGCAGAAACACAATTAGTTATCACCTACGCCGAACAACGCCGACTCTATGGTGATACGTTGTATGGCGCACCCTCACGTTTTTTAAAAGAAATTCCAGACTCACTGATTGAAGAAATAAGACCCAAAGTTACCACCTGGCAATCAAACTATGCAAGAGAAGCCAAACCAAGACCTGCCATAAAAACCAATGAAACGGGCTTGTCAATCGGGCAAGGCGTGTCACATGCAAAATTTGGTGACGGGGTTATTACTGACGTGGAAGGCGCAGGCAGCCATGCGCGCGTACAAGTTAGCTTTAATAATGTAGGCAGTAAGTGGCTAGTTTTAAGCTATGCAAAGTTGGAACTCATTAGCTAAAAAGCTTCATTTTTTACTCGGGTCATTTTCTCAAACGTTACATTATTATACTTTCTATTCTCTGCTTTACCATACTCATAGATAAAAGCAACATCTGCAACGGTGTTAAGATCACCCGAAGCTAAAGCTATGCGTATTGAATCCCCCTTTCTTACAGGGTTAACATAAGTAAACTTGAGTGTATTGCTATATTCTGAGTCTTCTTCAACATTTTCTTCGACAGTAATATTTTTTGAACTTTCTTTTGTACAAACCTCTTTCAAAAATGCCTTGTTTTTTATCACCTTTAAAGTACGCTTAATACAACCACGAGGGTCAGAGACACTTGAAAGAACCAAATCAAATTCAAATATTTTCCCATCTAAATCACTCAACTTTATTGGCAATGCTTTGTGCAAAAAAGATGACTTGCCTTTTATTCTCCCCTCGAAAACATTCTTATTTAATGCCTCTCGAGAAAAGGAGTAGTCACCTGTTCCGTCATCTAATGTGACATGTAGCTTTTTATTATCAATTCGCCATGTTATCGTTTTTTTTGCAAAAGACTCATTCTTAAAACCACCAGTGAGTTCAACGCCCGTTTTGCTTTCGTTAAAGAAAGTGAAAGAATCAGCCACCTGCTCAGTCCCCTTAACGATAAAAGTCTGATTATTAAAATCAGCCTCCACCAAGGTTTGAATACCTCTGACACTAGAGCCAGAGCCACCACAAGAAACAAGGAATAGACTTGACGCTAAGAGAACAAGACTAACTTTATTTTCATTTTTATTCATTTAATAACCTTAACCCTTATACAGTGTAACTAAGTTTAATAAGGAGAGCCTGATCAAGCAGATTGTAATATAATCTTGAGACCTTTACACGACTCGGATGACGAGTAAAAATGGCTAAAATTCCACTGCTTTTCGTTGAAAAACTTGCTAATAACTCGTTATTAACTTCATTTTCCGCCTTAATCAGTGAAATTTCACCCGATTTACTTTCGCCACTGAGTCGTGCAAGGGTCTCAACTTGCTAAAATTATTGGATTTAATCAGGCTCTCCCTATGTAACATTAATTTCAATTGTCGCTTTCTAGAGACTTATACACGGCTTGTGCAGAATATCTATCACTCTTATCATATCAGTTTGTAAAAGAACAATTCACTTAAACCGACAAGCTGTAGTAGTCACCCTGCTTCTACATACCTTTCTAAACTTACTTTTCTAAGCCAAACTGTCTTCTTTAACGTTTTGTAACTCTGTTACTAGCGCAGCAGGTAGTTTTAATGCTTGCGCTAAATCATTTAAATAAGCTCTCTCCATTGAGTTTTCTTTATCGGTAACGACCGCTGAAACTAAATAAATTTCTGATGCCATTGCTTGACCTTCCGCTAAAGCCGCCACCTCTTTAACATCCAAAGGCTTCTTAATTTCATCTTGCAATAATTCAGCCACCTCACTACTTAAGCCCAATTTTTCTATCTGCTCCTCAATCACAGTAACTTCTTTGTTATTCACATGCCCATCTGCTTTTGCCGCAGCGACCATGGCCTTTAATAAAACTCGGCTACGCTTATTTGCCGCATCGGCATCAAGCTCATTAATTGAAATAAGCTTGGCTTTGTTAGCCATATCTTTTACGTCTTGATTATCTTGATCTTGTTTGGCTTGCCAGTTTTGATAGGCTTGCCACCCTATTCCACCTATTGCAGCCAGACTTCCAATTTTTAATGCCGAACCTGTAACGCGCCTTCCTGCACCTGTGCCTAGCAACAACGCCAATACACCAACCGCTATTGCGCCTTTTTTCATTCCATCAACCGTAGCATCGTAACCTTCTTCGCCTTCCTTCGGCAATTTCAGCTTCTCTTCAGCGATCTCACGTCCTTTACTGGCGTACTCTTTACCTGTTTTTAGTAGTTCATCTAAAAATGATTGTGCATCCATGCCTAGCTCCTTGATTGACTTATAACATTAGTTATAAGTCCAATTTAGCATAATTCAAGCAAGGAGTATTACACGTTTATTACGAACAAAAAAAAGCGAGGCCGAAGCCTCGCTTTTTTTAAAGTAACTCTTTAATTAAAAATTAAAGCGCTACAATATTCTCTGCTTGAGGACCTTTCTGGCCATCAGTCACAGTGAACTCAACTTTTTGACCTTCATTTAAAGTCTTAAAGCCGTCACCTGAGATAGCACTGAAGTGTGCAAAAACGTCTGGTCCGTCTTCTTGCTCGATAAAGCCAAAGCCTTTAGATTCGTTGAACCATTTTACTGTTCCAGTAGTTGTAGACATAGTATTTCCTATTATTTCAATATTAAAAATTTATAAAATAACCAACATGGCTATTTTATGGTTTGCTGAAGTGGTGTTGCTATGACTTATGAAATCAGGACGAGGTACTAAATGGAACTTCGATATTTCTTGCATAAATATAAAAAACTTACTTTCAAGCTGACTGTATTATATACCACCTGCTTGCTGAGTCAAATATTAACGCCACCCAAAACTTTTTTAACAAAAGGAATCGTTATTACCGCTTTTTGTTTCAGGCTTTCTTCGTCCAGCTTATCCAATATTTTCATTAACGATTCAATGTCTCTGGGATAACGTCGGTGCAAATAACTAACCACAAGATCATTGAGTGCGAAACCACGTTTATCAGCTCTTAATTGCAAAGCTGTTAACGTTTCGACATCACTCAATGCTTGTATTTGTAAGTTGCTTCCCCATATCAACCGTGAGGCCAAATCAGGTAATTGACACGCTAACATACGTGGGTTTTCGGTCATACTCATTAACATGAGTTGCTCTTTTTCACGACTCGCATTTATTAAATTGAATAATGCTGTTTCCCACGTTAAGTCACCCACGACTTGGTCAACATCGTCAATCACAATTAAATGTGACTGAGCATGACCATTAAGAACACCCACACCTGACTGCTTCATCGCCTTTAGCGGGATATAACTAACGACATGGTTGTTTTCAGCATCTTTAGCACAACTTGCTTGTAAAAGATGTGTTTTACCAGAAAGAGGCTCGCCCCATAAGACCGCCTGTTGAGTTTTATTATTTGATACAGACAAAAAGCCTTGAAGTAACGTAACAACTTCGGCATTTTTCTCACTTGTTCCACAGTAAAAAGAGTCAAAACGAAAGCCATCACGTAACTTTACATTTAAGGTAATTTGTTGCGGGGCATTGTCAGGCATTAGCATCTTATTATTCTACGACAACGCTTCGGGCGAGTCATCATCTCGCCTAACAATCATTTCCTCATCGCCATACAAATGACTGTCTTTATACGATTGACTAAAGTGACGTAGTATAACAGCCAGCACTGCAAAAACAGGTAACGCCAGCAAAATCCCAAAGAAGCCAAAAAGTTGCCCCCCTGCTAAAACAGAAAATATCACGGCTACAGGGTGTAAACCAATTTTATCACCCACTAACAACGGGGTAAGAATCGTACCTTCTATCGCTTGCGCAACAATAAAAACAAGCGATACCCACAATAAATTCGTCGGGTCATGTGTTTGTAGCATAACAGCAATACCCGCTACTAATATTCCAACAATCAATCCCATATAAGGAATAAAACTGAGTACACCTGCCAACATGCCAATTAACAATGAAAACTCCAAGCCTACTACCTTTAATCCAATGGCATAAATAGTTCCTAACGCCAGCATTACTAACATTTGCCCACGTAAAAAAGCACCTAAAACCTCATCTGACTGCTTCGCTAACAATGACACCGTGGGCTCAGCCTTGCGCGGTAACAAGTCATGAATATAAGCCACCAAATGATCCCAGTCTCGCAACAAATAAAAGGTAATAACTGGTATCAAAAACAAATTCGCAGCCCAGCCCGCCACTACAAAACCAGAATGAGTTACCGTACGAATGAGGCTTTTAACAAAACTGCCTGCATTTGAAAACTGTTCAGCGAACGTTGATTTTAATTGCTCTACTTCCAATGCAGGAATATTAATACCAAATGTATCTTGCAATGTAGGCTCAAGGTTAATCATTAACCAATCAAGGTAGCCAGGTGCTTTAGTAATTAATAGCCTAATCTGCGAGTCAATTAAAGGAATTAAAAACATCATCAGCGGTAGTACAATCAAAAAAGCGGCAAAGAACACACAAACAACAGATAAAGTACGAGAAATATTCCACGTTTCCAAACGATCAACCAGAGGATCACCCAGATAAGCCAATAAAGCACCGGCAACAAAAGGGAGTAAGATGGGTGCCAATAAATACAGCAATGCAGAAGCGATAACAAATAAGGTCAGCCAAAACCAACGCGCACTTTGTGTCATAGAATTTCCCTTATTATTTTCGCCACTTGAGGTAGCTATTTATTATACCGCACCTTAAAAATAAAGAACGGAGACTTACGACCAATGGCTTTTACAAAAGCGACTCCAACACAACACGTAAAGTACCCCACTAATAAGCGTTGTTAAGGCTACCCCAATCTTTAAACCTAATAACACTGAGTTTGGTAGCGGGGAAACGACCAAGTGGAATAATAACCCCAATACAAACACCACCTGCATCGCAGTGTTCATTTTACTACTGATTAAGGGAGACATCTCTAAGTTACGGGTTTTCCACTGATAATAGCTTGCTCCGGCGACAATAATGGCATCTCGAGCGACTACAATAAAAGCTAGCCAGATGGGGACCAAATCCTTCATAGCCAAAGAAACAAAAATGACAATGAGCAATAGCTTATCAGCAATAGGATCTAAAAAAAATCCCAAGCGACTTTGCCAGCTAAATTATCGTGCTAAAAAACCATCTAAAGCATCTGATACGCCCGCGAGAAAAATTAACACTAAAGCAATCAGCCATGCCTCATGCTGCAAGTAATATGCAATCGGTAATACTAAAATTATCCGAAAAGCACTGATTATGTTGGGTAGATGATGCAAGTGCGGTTATAAACCTCCTATTACAAAAACTATAACTCTAGCACATCACGCATATTAAAGACCCCGGCTTTATTTTTAGCCGCATTTTTATTTACATCTTGCTTTAACCAAAGCGCAGCGCGAACAGCACCATTAGCAAAGGTCATTCGGCTAGTAGCTTTATGTGTTATCTCAAGTCGCTCACCAATATCAGCAAACATAACGGTATGTTCACCAACTATATCGCCTGCTCGTATGGTTTGAAAACCAATAGTCTTTCGTTTGCGTTCGCCCGTCTCGCCTTCCCGACAATAAACGGCATCGGCTGATAAATCACGCCCCAAAGTCTCCGCAATTACCTCGCCCATTGCCAACGCCGTACCCGATGGCGCATCGACTTTATGCCGATGGTGTGCCTCAATTATTTCAATATCAACACTATCGCCCATTACTTTTGCCGTCATTTCCAAAAGTTTTAAGCTTAGGGTTACACCAACACTATAGTTAGCAGCAAAAACAATCGGTATAGACTTACCTGCCGTAACAATTTGTGCTTTTTCATCTTCACTAAAGCCGGTGGTACCAATCACCATGGCTTTATTATTTTTAACACACCAGTCTAAGTGATTAAGTGTTGGCGTTGGACGAATAAAATCGATGAGTACATCAAAGTCATTTTTTGCATCATCAAGACTTGAAGCTATGATGACGTTGTTTTTTCCCAAACCTGCGACTTCTCCAGCATCTGCGCCAATTAGCGAACTTTCGGGGTACTCTGTAGCAACACTTAATTTTGCCGTTTCAGATTCAGCACAAGCCTCCATCAAAATTTTACCCATCCTGCCTGCTGCGCCTACGATTGCAATTTTAACCATTTTTATTTACCTAAGAACCTATTGAGGCTTTCCTTGAGAATTATTACCCTTCTTTCTCAGCATCAAACCATTCTTTTACATTATCAAAAAATGAGCGTGCCTTATTACCCCAACCATGTTGCTGCGGACTGTGTTTTTCACCCCCTTTTTCCAGTGCTGCCTCTAACTGAGCTAACAACTTCTTTTGCTTGCTGGTTAGATTAATGGGTGTTTCCACCTCGATTTTACACAATAAATCACCCACCGTACTACTACGGACGGATTTTACCCCCTTACCCCGTAGACGAAAAACCTTACCAGTTTGTGTTTCTGGTGGTATTTTAAGGTTTACCTCACCCGACAGAGTTGGCACTTTAATTATGCCACCTAATGCAACTTGCGAGAAACGAATAGGCATTACACAGTGTAAGTTATTACCATCTCTACTAAATAACGCATGATCTTTAAGGTGCATTTGTACATATAAATCACCAGCTGGACCACCGTTAATACCCGCTTCACCTTCACCACTTAAACGGATGCGGTCTCCTGTATCAACCCCTTCCGGAATTTTAACTTCCAATGTTTTATTTTCTTCAACACGCCCTTCACCGTCACAGGTATTACACGGATCAGAAATAATTGTGCCTGCACCCTGACAATGCGGACAAGTCTGCTGTACCGCAAAAAAACCTTGCTGAATACGCACCTGACCTTGGCCCTGACAAGTTCCACAGGTTTCAGGTGTCGAACCCTCCTTCGCACCCGAACCATCACAGCTACCACAGGTTTTTTTAGTGGGGATGCGAATATCAACGGTTGTACCAAATACGGCTTCTTCTAATGTAAGCTCCAAATTGTACTGCATATCACTACCACGATACGCGGCATTTGCTCCACCACCTTGACCACCTCTTCCTCCAAAAATATCTTCGAAGACATCACCAAAGCCACCAAAGCCCGAGCCGCCGCCACCAAAACCTGCACCACCACTGCCATCTACCCCGGCATGACCAAACTGATCATAAGCAGCGCGTTTTTGCGCATCAGACAATATCTCGTAAGCTTCTTTTACTTCTTTAAACTTATTTTCAGCCTCTTCGTTATCAGGGTTACGATCAGGGTGAAACTTCATTGCCATACGGCGGTAAGACTTTTTTAGTTCACCTTCACTACAGGTTTTTTGAACACTTAGTATTTCGTAATAACATTGTTTAGACATCGTGTGTCTTTCCTTAAATACGGGTTACGCTAAAAACAAAAGAAGGCGCATCGACCGTAATCGATGCACCTTACTTTAAATCATCTATTGGTGTATTGGTATGAAAGCCGCTACATGAGTTGTGGCAACCCGAATATCCCAATACGAGCTAACTAGACTTTTTATCGCCTTTGTCGCTTTCATCAACTTCTTCAAACTCAGCATCAACCACGTCATCATCTTCTGCCGATGCGGTCTGTTCGCCTTCTGGTGCAGCCCCTGCATCACCGCCCGCCGCTGCTTGCGCTAAAGTACCCGATGCTTCCATCAACTCTTGAGATTTTTTCTCAATCGCCTCTTTATCATCGGCTTGTGTAAGCTCCTTAAGTTCTTCGACCAACGCAGTAACTTTAGTCTTTTCAGCTTCATCAACTTTATCGCCGTATTCAGCTAAAGACTTTTCAGTCGCATGAACCAAGCCATCTGCTTGATTACGCGCATCAACTAACTCACGCGTCTTTTTATCTTCATCAGCATGTGCTTCAGCATCTTTTACCATGGCATCAACTTCTTCATCAGATAATCCCGATGAGGCTTTAATCACTATAGATTGCTCTTTGCCTGTCGCTTTATCTTTAGCTGATACATTCAAAATACCGTTTGCATCAATATCCAAAGACACTTCGATTTGTGGTTGACCGCGTGGTGCAGGTGGGATATCCGTTAAGTCAAAACGACCCAATGATTTATTACCCGAAGCCATCTCCCGTTCACCCTGTAATACGTGAACCGTTACCGCATTTTGATTATCGTCTGCTGTTGAGAAAATCTGCGATGCCTTAGTCGGAATCGTTGTATTCTTCTCAATCAACTTAGTCATGACCGCGCCCATTGTCTCGATACCTAAAGACAGTGGAGTAACGTCGAGTAATAATACATCGGTAACTGATCCACCCAATACGCCGCCTTGAATCGCCGCACCCACTGCTACCGCTTCATCAGGGTTTACATCTTTACGTGGCTCTTGTCCAAAAAAGCTTGTTACCGCTTCTTGAACCATTGGCATACGTGACTGACCGCCGACTAAAATCACATCATTGATTTCAGAGGCTTTTAAACCCGCATCTTTCAATGCCGTTTTACAAGGGTCAATGGTACGCTTAACCAAATCTTCAACTAAAGATTCTAGCTTTGCGCGCGTTACTTTCACATTTAAATGCTTAGGGCCAGATGCATCAGCCGTTACATAAGGCAAGTTTACATCGGTTTGTGTGGCTGATGAAAGCTCAATTTTAGCTTTCTCTGCCGCTTCTTTTAAACGCTGTAGAGCAAGCGGGTCATTATGTAAATCAACGCTATTATCTTTCTTAAATTCATCCGCTAAGTAGTCGATAAGGCGCATATCAAAATCTTCACCGCCGAGGAATGTATCGCCGTTGGTCGATAATACTTCAAACTGGTACTCGCCATCAATTTCTGCGATTTCGATGATGGATACGTCGAACGTTCCACCCCCTAAGTCATACACTGCAATGGTGCTATCGCCCGCTGCTTTATCCATGCCGTAAGCTAATGCGGCCGCTGTTGGCTCATTGATAATACGCTTAACTTCTAAGCCTGCGATTTTACCAGCATCTTTTGTAGCTTGACGTTGCGAGTCATTAAAGTAAGCAGGAACCGTAATAACTGCTTCTGTTACTGGCTCACCCAAGTAATCTTCAGCATCTTTTTTAAGCTTCTGCAAAATACGCGCTGAAACTTCTGGTGGAGACATTTTCTTGCCGTTAGCCTCAACCCATGCATCACCATTATCGGCTTTTACAATTTTATAAGGCACCAATTTAATGTCTTTTTGAACCGCATCCTCATCAAAAGTACGACCAATTAAACGCTTGATAGCATATAAAGTATTTTCAGGATTAGTGACCGCCTGACGCTTCGCTGGCGAACCCACTAAAACTTCATCGTTAGCAAAAGCAACAATCGACGGCGTTGTGCGTTCGCCTTCTGCATTCTCAATAACTTTTGGCTTATCACCTTCCATTACAGCGATACAGGAGTTTGTTGTTCCTAAGTCAATTCCGATTATCTTTCCCATTGTGTATTCCTCTTGTAGCGTCAAAACGCTCTAAATATTATGTTGCTGTAAATGTAGGGTTATGTTTTTTTTTATCAAGGCTAAAGCTTATAAAAACATAATTTAATGGCTGTTTTTTTTATTAATTTTTTACAACCATCACCATCGCTGGGCGAACTAAGCGCCCGTTTAACACATAGCCTTTTTGCATAACGGCACTGACATGTCCTTCTTCATATTCTTCGCTCGGTTGCATTGCCATCGCTTGGTGTAATTCAGGGTCAAACTTTTCACCTAATGGCTCAACCGCTTCCAAGCCAAATTTCCCCATCGCAGAATCAAATACTTTTTTAGTTAATACCACGCCTTCTTTTATTTGCTCAACATCACCTTCAGCCGCTAGACCCATTTCCATACTGTCAGCGACAGGCAGTAGCTCTTGAATAAACTTTTTAGCGGCAAATTTGTGCGCATCTTCAACTTGCTTTTCATTACGGCGGCGTAAGTTCTCTAAGTCAGCTTTCAAGCGAAGTACCGTATCCCAGTTCTCATCCACTTTGGCTTGTGATAGCTCTAATCGCTCTTCAAGCGAGAGGGCTTCGGTTGATTCGGCATCACTAGCATCCTCATCAACTGCTTCTTGACCTTCACGCTCGGTCTTGTCAATGTTATCAATGCTATCTTCGATTTCTTCATGTTCATTCTTATCAGATGGGCTCATGATTATTCCTATATTTAATGACTATTAATTGTGCTAGAAAATGGGGGGGTTAAATAATTTTTCAAGAACTTTTCTTTGATTAAGCATTTAAGGAACCTTTACACGTATCAGGTGACGAGTAAGATAACTAAAATTTCACTGTTTCAATAAAGTTTTAGTTATTTTTCTTTCGCCACGGACTCCTGCAAAGTCTCGTTAAAATGGTTTAACAACCACCATAATCAAAATACCTATCGTAATGAATAAGGGCAACTCATTTAACCAACGGTAATACCTACCACTATGATCAAGATGCCCTGCTTCCATCTGCCCTACTTTTAATCTACACCACCAGTGATACGCCAATAAAAACCCTACCAGCAATAATTTAACGTGCAACCATGCGCCAGTAACCCCGTAACCCAACCACAGCCATAGACCAAGCGTAATTGCTAGCATCATCATTAGGGTCATAAACCCATAAAGTTTGCGCCCCATAATCGCTAAACGATCAACCTGTTGGCCCGCTTTTTTGCCTTCTACAAAATGCACAAAAATGCGTGGCAAATAAAAAATACCAGCCATCCATGACATCACAAATAAAATATGAAAGGCTTTTATATATAAATAAAACAATTCACACCCCCTTGGTTTGAGACAAAAGAATGTGTGGAATAGCCGAAGCCGCCCCAAGATATGGCGCTGTTTTAATATCAACCTGAGGGTGAGCATCTTGAACAGGTGCTATCTGCGCAGGAATATCTTCTGAAACATGCCGACCCGCTGATAAAAAATAAGGTAAAACAATAATTTCTGTCGCACCCGCTTCTATCGCATTCAGCAAGCCCTGTGGAATGCTCGGCTCATCCAGCTCTAAAAAGGCACAGCTAACTTGATCAAAGTCATGTGATTGCAGAGCAAACTGACGAGTGACTTCACGCACCTCATTATTTGATGCCATGCGGCGACTGCCGTGCGCTATAATTAATACATGTTTCATGCAAACAAATCCTAAAAGAGTTTAAATAACAAACGCATGATACTATTCTAATGATAACTTTCACAGAATCATCAATAGGAGAACCCAATGAAAATAAAAGTACTAATAAGTACGGCTGTCTTAATGACCTTAAGTGCATGTACTCAAGAAACTCAAAACCAGTTCGGGCGAGCAATCAATAATTGGACCGGTACAGATGGGATTCTAGAGATTTATGCAGGAAATACACTGGTGAAACGTTTTATGAAAATAGACAAACTCACCACAGCCTCGGGAACAAGTAATAACAATGATCGCCCCTATCGATACGGTTACGGCTATCTTGATCAAAACTTAAATAATGTAATTGATGCGGATGAAAAAAAGAAAGTCTATTTTGAGTTCAGTGATTACTCTACCTCTTACATCTTTTTTGAGAATCCAAAATAAAAATATTAACGGCCTCCCTTAAAAATTTAAAAGAGGCTTAGCGGAGAAAAAGTTAGTCACTACTTTTCACGAAGTGAGTCGTAATAATTATTCTAATACGCCGACCTTCGTGGAATATCAGGATGATTCTAGCCAGTATAAAATAACTGGACTTGATCAGGCTTCCGTCACTAAATCCTATAGTTACGATCAAGCTTTAAAGAATATTTAGAATCTCCACTTTCAGGTACTAAAGCAGGCTCTAGTGGCACACCAATCATTAACACATCTGAGCGTTCTTGCTGACTATCCAAGATCATTCCGTGTTTATCATCAAGATCCAAGTCGCTCCAAAAATGCTTTGAAGTAATATCATAATTAAACGATGCTAACTGTAACGTTTGAACGCCTTTTAGAACTGGCTGATTTTCAGTTATAAACATAAGACTATCTGGCAGAGATTTTGGAAGCAGTTCGGTTAAAATATTAGCCTGCTTACTTTTACTATTTCGATCTTTAGAAGATTGTATCTCTAACAACTTTTTAGCTGAAATAAAATTCCTACCAGCTTCCTCTGTTTGATAAACCATTACTTTTTGAGTGATTGCATCAACCGTACTTTTTAATTTAAGTGGCGACTGCAAAAAACCGAATATGGATGAAAAACCTAAAACCAGAGCGATAGTTGCCGTCGAATAAAAAGCAGGAGATGCCATTAAATCCGAGAAACTTGACGCTGAATACACTTCTATCTTTATCTTGTTGTTTGCCATTGCTTTACCCTAAATATTTTATTTTTATTATTTGCCAATAGACTTAGCAACATTTGTTGTAAAGCGAAAATAATACACAGTCAACCCTTTATCAATCAAATTACGCCGAACGGCAAGTTTTTAAACACTTTTTCGTCTATTCTTTAATTGTTCTGAATTTTTCGATCATTTCTTGGTCTGACATATTAAAAATCACCTATGAGATAATCATCATGCAGCTATTTTTTTCACGCCTTTTTGCTTTTATAGTGCTATTTTCATTTTTATTAAATAGCCATCAACTACAAGCTAAAATACCCGACACAAATGATGATATTGGACTCAAACGTTATGATTTAAAATCGGCTGAAACCTTGATTCAAAATGAGTTAATTAAGCAAATTACGGTAACCAACATCATTAAAAATAACGCTCCGTATAAAGTTAGCGTGGAGCCAGGAAACATAGGTGGTGGTACAGCCATTGATACACTTTCATTTGAATCAAACGCAGCACCAAGCAGTGTCGCGCGTGCTGCACCCCGAAAATCAGCACCTGTAGCCAGAGGTGCATCATCTACCAACTTACGAGAGAAAGGTGTCGATGAAGCAGACTTAGTCAAAACCGATGGGCGTTATTTGTTCTCACTAGGCTCGCTTGGCAAAAACCAAGGCCTACGTATTTACGATACACGTCATCAAGGCAAACGCTTAAAACAAGTTTCTGCGCTGGGCTTTGAAAAAGGCACAACCCTAAAAGGCATCTATCTTCTAGCAGCACAAAAAAAGCTAGTAGTGATTGCTCAAACATACCAAAATTATGTTAAGCAACAATCAACTAAAAGAAAATTAAGATACCGCCATTGGGGTGGAAATACGCGACTCATCTTTATTGATATTCGTAACAAATACAAACCACGCATCATACGACAAGCTAATCTAGAAGGCTCACCCCGCAGTAACTACCGCATTGGCAACCAGCTATATGTAGTGCTAAACAGCTATTCTTTTAGACTACCCCCTACCTACAAAACGATCACCAGTAACCAGCCGATCAGCCAACAGCAATATCAAAACGAAAAACAACGCCTGATTAACACAATAAAAGCTTGGCGTATTGAGCAACAATTACCACAATACAATGAACGCGGTAAACACGGCACGCATAGCCTCATAAAAAATGGCAACTTTTACGTTAATATTAATGACATCCGCTCATTTTCTTTAAGCGTTGCCGTGGCGATAGATTTAAATGCAGCACAATTTAAAGCCGATGGTATTGCCTACTTTGGCTCACCAGAAACGGTTTATGTAACGCCTAAATCAATGTATCTCACCAGCCGCTTTTATAACAACACCATCAAGCCTTATGCGCTTGACAAAAAGGCCTTTCCACCACAATACCCTAAAACACTGGTTCATAAATTCGCACTTAAAAGTGGTCAGTTCAATTATCGTGGCTCTGGCATGGTGCTCGGCAATCTGGGCTGGAATCAGATGAGCACCTTCCAGCTTGATGAGGATCAGCAAGGCAATCTACGCATCGTCACCAGTAACTGGAATGCCGCCAATAAAAAGAACCCATCAAATGACCCTGCAACACGCTCACCGGTAATTTTAACCGCGCTCGGCGAACAACACGGCAAACTCGTTACCCTATCACGATTACCTAACCGCTATTACCCGCAACCCTTGGGCAAAAAAGGCGAAAGTTTATACGGCGCAAGGCTGTTTGATAATTACGCCTACTTTGTTACCTTCCGCCGTACCGACCCGCTGTATGTCATTGATATGCGGAACCCACGCGCCATGAAAGTAGCGGGGAAATTAATAATCCCAGGATTTTCTGATTATTTACACCCGATTGATAATGGTTTATTACTCGGCATAGGCAAAGAAATTGAAGTACTTAAAAATGGACGCACTGGCAGAAGCAAAGGCCTAAAACTTTCATTATTTGATATTCGTAACCCCGCCCACCCGCGTGAAGTCAGCAAAATCATTATTGGCAACCAAACTAGCAACACCCAAGTCAGTCGTAATCATCACGCGCTTACCACCCTAAAAGTAGGCAATAGCGGAATTACCCGCCTATTAATGCCAGCGACAATTTATGACAAGAAAAACACCCGTAACATAGCAGGGTTACATCGATTTGAAGTAGACAGCAAACTTAAAAAAATAACACACCTCGGTAAAATAAACGCACTCACCAACAAACAAAAACAATGGTATTGGAATTATAACGACCGCAGCATCATGATAGGCGAGCGAGTATTTTATTTTCACCAAGGCAAATTTCAAGAAGCACCTTGGCGGTAACGCTACCTCTTGATTATAGGGAGCTTCTGATGGATATTAATTTTACTCAACGATAATGAAAGCCCCATTGCCACTAACACAAAGACACTGGACACCCAAAGACAGGCTACAATCCCCGCTTGCTGGTAAACCAACCCTGACAATACGGTACCTGTGAGCCTCCCGCCCGCATTAGCCATGTAATAAAAGCCTACATTCATGGCTACTTTGTCGTGATCAGCGTATGCCAAGATTAAGTAGGAATGTACCGCTGAGTTAATGGCAAAAATCACACCAAAAATCATTAAACCAATGATTATAGTTATGGATGGGGGCCAGCTTTGCATTAGAGATAACGCTATTCCTGCTGGCACCAACGCTAATACCAATGCTAACAGCGACGCGCTCTTTGCTGTCGGCTGATGTTGGCGTAACAATATGGGGGTAAGTGCTTGCACGATGCCGTAGGCGATAATCCATAGGGCTATAAAGGAGCCGACTTGTGAAAAGCTCCAGCCTAGCTTTTCATATAAGAAAACAGGAAGTGCAACGACAAACCAAATATCTCTCGCGCCGAATAGAAAAAACCTCGCAGCTGATAGCCAGTTGATTTGTCGGCTTTGTGATAATATTTGGTTGAATTTTGGTTTGTTTTTAGCTTTACCAAGCTCACGAGGTAACAAGACATATGTGGTAATTAGCACCAGCGATAAGCCAGCCGCTAACACCAACAAGGCATTTCGAAAGCCCATTAAATCCAACAAAAAAGCACCTAAAAAGAAGCCTACGCCTTTTAATGCATTTTTAGAGCCTGTTAATACCGCGACCCATTTGAAGAGTTTTGGGTCATCCTTGGCTGTTTTCACGAGGCTTTTAACGCCTGATTTTGCAGACATTTTATTTAAGTCTTTAGCAATGCCCGATAGCGCTTGTGCCAGCATCACATAGGCCACTGATAACATCGAATCAGAAACTGTTAACATCAATAAAGCAATGATTTGTAAGGCCATGCCAATGTGCATAGTTACGTTTAAGCCTAGCTTTGCCCCCAGCCAACCGCCAACAAGATTTGTTACAATGCCAAAAAACTCATAGAATAAAAACAACATGGCAACTTCAAGCGGTGAATAACCCAATATGTGAAAATACAACACCACTAACATCCGAATCGCCCCATCGGTAAGGGTGAACGCCCAGTAGCCTGCGGTAATGGTGGCATAGTTTTTTGTTGCAGTATTCATGTTATTTTTCTTTAGATCGCAGCAACGCAACCAACATACCGCGAAGAATATTTAACTCGCTGGGAGATATTTCAGTACGCCCGTATAAACGCCGCAAACGTGTCATTAAATGTTTAGGCTTCTCAGGATCAAGAAAACCTGTTTCTACCATTGCCGTTTCAAGGTGCTGATAATAGGATTCCATCGCATCAACCGTGACTACCTCCGCCTCACTTTTTTCAGGTGATTCCTGTTCTAATGCAAATGATTGGCTTGCCACACGACACTCATAACTTAATAGCTGTACTGCGGATGCTAAATTTAGTGAGCTGTATTCTGGGTTAGTGGGTATATGTACCAAGCTATGACAAAGCGCTAATTCATCATTGGTAATACCCGAATTTTCTCGTCCAAATACCAACGCGACCTTGGCAGAAGTTGCTTTGTTTACCGCTTGCTCACCGCAAGTTCTGGCATCCATTACATCCCACGTTAGGCTACGCGCATCGCGCGCGCTACTACCAACCACCCACTCACAGCCAACCAAAGCCTCTTGCAAGCTATCAACCACCACTGCATTATCCAATACATCACTGGCGTTGGATGACATGGTGGTTGCTTGAGCGTCGGGAAATGACTTAGGCTTTACCAGATAAAGCGTTGATAAACCCATTGTTTTCATCGCTCGCGCGGCAGAACCAATGTTACCAGGGTGCGAGGTTTGAATTAATACAATTCTAATGTTTGCTAATATGTTTCTTACTTGCATTTTCTGTTAGACTTCTCGCCCGCTAATTCTTGTTGAAATAAAAGAGGTTTTATCATGCATCCAATGTTAAACATGGCAATAAAAGCCGCCCACGAAGCTGGCGACATTATCGCCCGTAGTGCCGATAGAATCGACCAATTACAGATTGAAAACAAGGATAAAAATGATTTTGTCACTGAAATCGATAGAGCCGCCGAAGATACCATCATTGGTATTTTAAAAAAGGCCTACCCTGATCATGCTTTTTTAGGGGAAGAAAGTGGCAAACATGCAGGTTCTGGTGATAAGCCCAGTCAGTACGAATGGATTATTGACCCACTCGATGGCACCACCAATTTCTTATACGGAATTCCTCATTTTGCGGTATCGATTGCACTTAAAAAAGATGGCAAGCTTGACCAAGCGGTGATTTACGACCCAATTAAGGATGATTTATTCTACGCAACACGCGGAGGCGGAGCATTTTTAAACAAACGCCGGATTCGTGTATCGAAACGTTTATCGCTAAGTGGCGCACTATTAACTACAGGTGTCCCCTACCGCCCTGACCAAGACGAACTTATCGACCCTTACTTTCAAACCATGAAAGCATTGATTATTGATACCGCAGGCGTACGTCGCCCTGGCGCTGCATCACTTGATTTAGCCTACGTTGCAGCCGGTCGCTACGATGGTTTTTGGGAGTTTGGCTTACACGAGTGGGATATCGCCGCTGGCGTGTTGTTAGTTCAAGAAGCGGGCGGATTAATTGGTGACCTAAAAGGTGGCAGTACCCACCTCGAAACAGGCAATATTGTTGCAGCTAACCCTAAAGTATTTAAAGATATGATTAAACGTTTACATGCCGTGCTGTAATTACCTACCCCAAGATCAAAACGCGAACGAGAGTACAAGCATTTTGAATGAGAGTAATGATTTGAGCTAGAAAACTAAATCAACGGCTTTTCAGAAATAATAATACCATCTTCATCAATATAAATAAAATCAGCAGGTTCAAATTTTAAATCTGCAAACTGGATTGAAACATTCGTTTGCCCAACGCCTGCTTTTACCGTTTTAAGAGGATGCGTACCCAATGCCAACACTCCCAATTGCATGGTTGCCATATCGACAGAATCACGAATACAGCCATTAATAACAACACCAGACCACCCATTTTCAGCCGCTGTAGCGGCTAACATATCCCCCATTAGTGCACGTCGCATAGATGCACCGCCATCTACAACAAGTACTTTACCTTTACCATCAGAGTAAACTTGATCACGAAGCAGTTGATTATCTTCAAATAATTTGAGGGTAACAATCTCGCCATAAAAACGGGGCTTGCCGCCATAACAGTTTAAGCTCATTCCTGCTGCTTGTACCTCATCACAGTTATCACTACAAAATTCGTCAGTTAAATCAGCGGTTCTAAATGGCATAGCCTTTCCTCAATATTAAGAATTAGTTCTTTCTTTTTGATACTTATCATTCCGCTTTTTACTTCCAGATAACTCAAAAAGTAAACTACCCATAATTTCATCCCTTTAACATGCTTATATTTTTATTCTAATGGGACGTAAACGCCATGAAGCTACTATTGATAAATGATATTAAGTTGATATCACGCTACCGCTTCATACGTTTTTTAACATTCACCTCAACCGTAACAGTATCATCGCTCAATGTTATTTCACCTTCTTGAAAATTACATTGCAACTCCATATTTCGTTGCACCAAAGTTTCAACCCCAGGCGCATCAATATGAAATACGCTAAGGTTATCAAAGCGCTGTAATTTATCGACTTGTTGCTCCCACCAGCTATTTGCTTTGCGTTCATTATAGGTATAAATAATCACGTTAGATGCACGACCACAGGCTTTGCGAAGTCGTTTTTCATCAGGCTGGCCTAAATCAATCCAACATTCAATGTTATCCGTGAGTGATTTTTGCCACAAATCTGGCTCATCATCGGTGCTTAAGCCTTTGGTAAAGTTTAGTGACTCACTGGCATTA
The DNA here is from genome assembly GCA_026989335.1 of Thiotrichaceae bacterium. Taxonomy (GTDB): domain Bacteria; phylum Pseudomonadota; class Gammaproteobacteria; order Thiotrichales; family Thiotrichaceae; genus Cocleimonas. Next base: position 3,708 of record JALSJN010000046.1, on the reverse strand, counting down.
ATTGCAAAAGCTATCACTCTTGTCATAAACCGTAGGTCAGTTTCCGAAGGATGCTGCGCAACCGTAAGCTCGTGTGTTTGGTAATAATGCCGATCCATATCAGCAATATTAAGGGTCAATTTAATGATGGTGGAGCTAATTGCCATAAGTGACTTTCAGGTGATTAGATAAATGGTTAAGGATACTACATAAAGAAGCTTTTTCACGAAGAAATTCTTCTGACGATCAAGCTAACTCTTTTAAAAATTCTTGACCTATAGGCAATAAATTCTTATACCTATAGGCAATAGATTCTTATAAAATAAGCTTTTCTCAAAGTAGTGGTCTATAACTCTACACATACTTATGTATCTAAAACGAATACGATAATAACTGGAAGTTAGAAAATGAAATTAATAGCAAAGAAGCTTAGCTGGGTCGTTATATTATCCCTATCAATCATAACGCTATCAGCCTGCGGAGGTAGTAATGAGCCTCCAACCGAGGGCAATAGCGGGCCTTCCCGTGACTATGGTAAAGAAGGAAGTCATTTACTAGCAGAGCCCATTATTGAATCTGTACACGGGAATTCAGTACTTATACTGCCAAAAAGTGCCAGTGCAGCTAAACCCGTACCTGTTGTTTTCTTAGCCCCAGGATTTAGAAGTAAAGATTATACACACTACCAAACCTTGCTTAACTTTATCGCCAGCCAAGGTTACGCCGCTATTTACGCCAACGATATCGATGGCTTCTCAGCCAATAGCATCATCACTCATCTTGATGAGATGGTTAGCAACCCCGCCATTACTCCTCTATTAGATACCTCAAAAATTGGCGTAATCGGTCATTCTTCTGGTGGTGGACATTTATTCAGAATATTAAAAGAGTTTAGTAATGCTAGTGATAAAAACTGGGGAGAAAATGGTCGCTTCCTATTTGCCATTGAACCTTGGTTTGCTTTTGGCATGAGTAAAGATGATATGAAGTCATTACCTTCAAATACGAATATCATTATCCAACAATATGGAATAGGTGGAAACAATAAACAAAGTAATACTGATGCTCGTATTCCCCTTACTGAATACTACCTACTTGACTCAATCAACAATAAACAAAAAGACTATCAAATATTTGCAAATGCAGACCATGGCTACCCCACTGGAAAAACAAAGAAATACAGTGAAATGCAAGGTATCCTCAAACCCCTTGATGCACTCATGGAACTTACCTTTAAAGACAAGCCTGCTAAAAACGCACAGCATGAAGCGTTAGAACTAGGCAGCGATGATCCTTACGCTAATGGACACGGAATCCAAATCGTTAAACTTATTAGTGACTATAAATACCCCTGCAACGGTACTAATACAATTATTAACTACTGTGAGGTATTCCCAGGTGCACTACCACCTGAGTCATCACTTACAGCAATTAAGACTAACGATAAAAAACCAAAGCCTCAACTTGGCGCATCATTACTTGATCAAGAATTTGGTAAAACCGTCACCAGAATGACAGATCGAGTTAATCAAGCAGATACCCCCACAGTTTATAATGGAAAAAGAATCCCTAGAGGTAACGATCACCCTTATCCTAAAACACAGGCATGGAATAGTGACATGAGCATGTTACGGTTACGTTATAAGCTTTACGATGCCAATACACTCAAAGAATTACCCATTACCCAAGGAACAAACAGCTTAGCGAGCTAAATAAAATCAATGGATCACTAAATGAAATGAAATGGTCGAGCAAAAACCCCAATGTATTCTTTGGTGTTTATAATGGCTCAGGAGACCACAATGCCAGTTTCTGGAAAGGTACTTTAAATACGCTTAAAACAGATATTAAGTTTGATTTAGTTAAAACCTTTGCATCTAATCAATTTATTTATGATCGTTTTACCCTTGGTAAATATGAAGGCAATATAGATTATAATGATCAATATGTTGTTTTTGCAGCACGAAAAAAGGGTACTAAGTATCTGACAGCTATCGTCTACGACATAAAAAATAATAAAACCATAAAAATAAAAGACTTTAAAAACATATCTTGGCCAGATAACGGACAAGTATTCGACTGGATATCTATTTCTCCCCTAGGCTCACATATTTTAATGAGTTCAAATAATAAAATAGATCAGTATGATAGAGAATTAAACTTTGTAAGACACCTTGCTAACAGTAGTGGCCATGGTGACTTAGGAATAGACAAAGATGGAGTCGAAGCTTACGTGCAATATGAATATGGAGCCAATAATGGAATTTGGATCTACCGTTTAAGTGATGGTTTTAGCACCCGATTACTCCCTGATAAATACAATGGAGGTCATATATCCTGTAGAAACTTTAAACGCAAGGGATGGTGTTACGCAAGTACCACTGCTCCAGGCTATAAAGAAGTATTTTCTGTTAAATTAGATTATTCTGGCCCAGAAAATCATATCGTCAACCGCTTTGTTCAAACACATACATCAAAAATAAGAAACTCATTAGGTAATGTTAGCCCTGATGGCAAGAGAATATTGTTTGTCAGTGACTGGGGAGATGCGGCTCTCAACTACTACGATAGAGATACCTATCAAGCAAAATAAGCCCAAAGATATTAATTGTTTTATTTATATCTAGCTAAGTAACCTGTACCATTACTTCTCTATTTTAGGGAAAGTAATGCCTTAGCGTACACCCTTTAGCTAAAAAATTAACGACTCATTAACTCAGAAAATTCTATTTATTATGATCACTCTTTACCAATTTCAAGCCTGCCCTTTTTGCAGCAAAGTTCGTGCCCTACTTACATTTATCGATCAACCTTATGAAATTATTGAAGTAACTCCGCGTAGCATGAAGGAGTTAAAAGGCATAACGGATCATAAAAAAGTCCCTGTTTTAAAAGATGCTGACCAAGTGATTGTTGAGTCAGCGGCAATTATTGAACACATCAATACCCATTACGCTAAGTTGCCTGTTACAGAGAGTGATAAAGAATGGACGCAGTGGTTGGATAAAACATTGGTGCATTACTTACCGCCTTTGGTACACCCTAACTTTAAAACCTCTTTTAATAATATTAAAAAAATCAGCCCAGCAAAAAGTCTTAAAGGAATGCTTATCCCTTTCTTTGGTGCCCTAATCATGCCTAAAGTCGCACGTAAGATGAAAGAAAAGCACAACATCATAGATCCCCAAAAAGAGTTTTTAGCAGCCATTGATCATTGGACAAACAATGCATTAAAAGGGCAAAACTTTTATAGTGGCGCGCAAGCAGGCTTTGTTGATTGCAGTGTTTTTGGGGTGCTTAACTCGGTAGAAAAACTTGGCACGGTGGCTTTAGCCGAAGCCCATAACCCTAAATTTTCAACTTGGTATGCTCGCTGTAAACCTTTGATGGCTAATTAATCACCAACAAGTCGATATTTACTATCTTGCGCAATAACACTTAATTTACTCTTGAATGCGTAATAGCATCACTAAGAAGTAGCAATATGCCAATCACTAATCCTGTAGGGGCATTAATGTTGGTCATTCATAGCGCAAACATCAGTCTCTAAAGTGTTATTAAGATTTTTCTGTACTAAATTTTAATCGACTTAATCAGCCTCCTCCTTAAGGAATGACTGATCAAGCCACTAATTTTAAGAATATTAGTTTTCAGATCAATTTTTAAAAAATCACACATAATGTGTCCTGTTTCTATCTATTTTTATATTTTCTTACCCATCAAACCGCC
>JALSJN010000045.1 GCA_026989335.1 Thiotrichaceae bacterium | reverse complement strand
ACGATCATTGATTCTCACTACCACGCTTTTACCGTTTCTTTTATTCGTCACCTTTACCCACGTGCCAAATGCTAAGGTTTTATGCGCGGCTGTTCGTGCGTTTTGGTTAAAGCGCTCACCATTAGCTGTTTGTCTACCATGGTATTTATCTGCGTAGTAGGAGGCTTTACCCGTTTCATAGTTAGCAGTTGAGTGTCTTATATTTGGTTTTGAGTTTTGATGTGTTTGCGAGCAGGCGCTTAGGGCTGTTAGGATAATAAATAGTAGGAAATGGACTTTGGTGGTTTTTGTCATTTTGCTATTTTAACTCTATCTATTGAGAAAGTATTTGTAAAAAGTATCATCACCTTCTTAAGGAAACACTGATGAATAACAGTGTCCATTTACGAGCAGGTGATGCTTCAACGGTGGATTACGGTCTTCACCGCAATGATGGGCAAACAATAACCCACAAATTTGGCACAAAATTTTACCCTTCGTTGGTACTATAATAGTCCACTACCTCCTATCTTTAGTCTTATAATTTACCACCCCCCCTGTTTTTCGCTGTTTTGTACGATTTCCCACATACAAAACAGCGAAAAACAGGGGGGGTGGTAAAGGAAAATAGCTTAAAACGTCGGCTAAAACGGCTTTTTTCAACTATTCTTTGATCACTACAATACGAAAAGGCGTAAAAATGCACACCGAAGTATTAGTTGAGAACACCTCCAATCTTTATACGCAAAAAATCACCGTGGGAAACCACACAATTTACTCTGACGAGCCTAAAGAACTAAAAGGCGATGATAAAGGCGCTGGCCCTTTTGAATTATTACTCTCGGCGCTGGGTAGTTGTACTTCCATCACGTTAACCATGTATGCCAATATGAAAGGAATTAAGCTGGATGTTATTTCAGTGCGCTTAAATTATATTCCACCCAATAAAATTGATAATTCACCTTCGCGCATTACTCGTAAAATCCACCTCGAAGGAGACTTTAGCGATGAACAACATCAGCGAATGTTAGAAATTGCAGATCGTTGTCCGGTGCATAAAACGCTGAGACAAGGTGTGGATATTTCAAGTAGTTTAACCTAAATAAAAACTACCTTTTTTAAGAAGAACCTGATCAAGTCCATTAGAATTCAGCGTAGAAAAATCTGTCGCTATTTTTCACGAAGTGAGGCGTAATAGTCATTCTATTGCGCCGATCTTCATGGGAAGTATCGGCTGATTTGGCAAGCTAAAGCTAATTGGCCTTGATCAGTTTCTCCTTAGAGAAAGTGGCTCACCCTGAAGTTGCGCTAGCTAAAGTAAACCACGCTCAGTAAAAGATACTATCTCATCGCCAATAATAAAATGATCAAGCACGCGTACGTCAATCATCTCCAGCGCTTGCTTGAGTTTATTCGTAATTACAGTGTCAGAATGGCTCGGCTCGGCAACACCCGATGGATGATTATGAGCAAGGATTACAGCCGCCGCATTATGATGTAAAACACGCCTAACCACTTCACGTGGGTGAACACTAGCGCTATCTATCGTACCTCTAAAAAGCTCTTCGTATTCAATTACACGGTGTTTATTATCTAAAAATAAACAGGCAAAAACCTCAAACGGGTACTGTTGTAAACGTGATTTTAGGTATTGTTTAACATCGCCGGCATTGCTCATTACATCGCCACGGTGTAGTTTTTCTTCTAGATAGCGACGGCTCATTTCAACCACCGCCTGCATTTGCACGTATTTAGCTTGACCTAAACCTTTGCTACGGCAAAACTGTTCTTCGTTTGCCGCCAACAACGGAGATAAACCCCCATTATCGTTGATTAAATCACGCGCTAAATCAACGGCAGACTTTCCCTTAATACCGGTGCGCAAAAATATCGCCAGTAATTCGGCATCCGTTAAGGCTTCTGCACCTTTATTGAGTAATTTTTCGCGGGGTCGATCTTCAACGGCCCAATCTGTAATCGCCATAAGAGATTCTTTGATTGTTGTTTAATAGCTCTGTAACAAGTCTTTAATCGTCGTTAATAGTTTCTAATAGCGTCTTTATTGCTATAATCTCAAGCTATTATGTCAGACTTAAAAAACAAACAGATACTTATCGGGATAAGCGGTGGTATTGCCGCTTATAAAACAGCCGAGCTAGTGCGCGCGCTCATCAAAAAAGGGGCAGATGTGCGTGTATGCATGACTAAATCTGCCTGTGAATTTATCACGCCACTCACCTTGCAAGCGCTCACAGGCAACCCTGTAGCAACAGATTTACTCGACCTTGAAGCCGAAGCAGCAATGGGGCATATCGAATTAGCACGTTGGGCGGATTTGATGATGATTGCACCAGCCACTGCAGACCTCATCGCACGACTTGCAGGTGGTCATGCAAATGATTTATTAACAACTGTGTGTTTAGCCACTGAAGCACCTTTGCATATCGCACCTGCAATGAATCGCGTGATGTGGTCAAACCCTGCAACTCAACAAAATTGTGATGTGTTAAAACAACGAGACATCACCCTGCACGGCCCAGCAATGGGCGAACAAGCTTGTGGTGAAACGGGCGCAGGCAGAATGTTAGAAGCTTTAGAGCTGGCTGATAGTATAGAAAACGCAATACAAAACAAATTATCAACACAAGCAAAACCACTCTCAGGAAAACAGCTATTAATTACTGCAGGACCAACCCGCGAAGCCATTGACCCTGTGCGTTATATCAGTAACCGAAGCTCAGGAAAAATGGGCTACGCCATAGCCACGGCTGCTACAAAATTGGGTGCGGAGGTTACTTTAGTTTCTGGCCCTGTCGCGCTTGAGGCACCGAGTGGTGTAACGCGCCACTTAGTAGAATCTGCCAAA
>JALSJN010000044.1 GCA_026989335.1 Thiotrichaceae bacterium | reverse complement strand
CCCACTTACGGCGTAATTGTTTATCAAGAGCAAGTAATGCAAATTGCTCAAGTACTAGCAGGCTATTCACTCGGCGGTGCAGACATGCTTCGCCGTGCCATGGGTAAGAAAAAGCCCGAAGAAATGGCAAAGCAGCGCTCCATTTTTATGGAAGGTTCTGCTAAAAATAATGTTGAAGAAAAAAACGCCACTGAAATTTTCGACCTGATGGAGTTGTTTGCGGAGTACGGTTTTAACAAATCTCACTCTGCCGCCTACGCCTTAGTTTCCTACCAGACGATGTGGTTAAAAGCACATTATCCGGCTGCTTTTATGGCGGCAGTTTTATCAGCGGATATGGATAATACCGAGAAAGTGGTTATATTTGTCGATGATTGTATGCAAATGGAGTTAGACGTTGTTGCCCCTGATATTAACCGCTCTGACTATAAATTCATCAGTGAAAATGAAGGCAATGTGATTTTTGGCTTAGGTGCGATAAAAGGTGCTGGCGAAAGCGCAATCGCCGAAATTATTGAAGAGCGTGAAGCCAATGGCGCATTTAAATCACTGGCAGAAATGTGCCAGCGAGTTAAATCACGCAAAATATCCAAGCGTATTTTAGAAACTCTCATTAAGGCAGGAGCCTTCGATAAGCTTGGCACCAATCGACGCAGCCTACTAGAGAGCTTGCCAGACATTGTACGCATCGCCCAACAACAGCATCGCGATGACGATGTCGGACAGAATGATTTATTTGGCGGTTCGGTGGTTGTTGAGCAAGATGATAAACTTATTCCTGACCTTGAAGAGTGGGAAGAGAAAGAGCGACTGCGGCTGGAGAAGGATTCTCTCGGTTTATATATCACCGGACACCCGATCAACGCTTATCAGGCAGAAGTTGAGCAATTACGCTCGCGTAGTTTAAAAGCGATGGCTGAAGATGATGGTAGAACTCGCTATCAGAAAAAACCGATTACTTTGGTCGGGCTAATTTCAGGGGTAAGTATTCGCACCACTGATCGTGGCAAAATGTGCGTTATCACACTGGACGATAAAACCGCCTATTATGAATTTAGAATTTATGATGAAAAAATTACACAGTTTGAAGCCTTCTTAAAAAAAGAAGAACTGTTAATTGTAGAAGGCACCTTAAATACGATTTACCAAACCAATGATGTGCGCTTTTATGTCAATGAGCTACATGATATTGAAAGTGCTCGTAAGCAGTTCTTAAGCCGGCTGATGCTTAAAATAGACAAAAGCCAAACAGCCAAAGGGTTATTGGATAAGCTGGATGAATTTCTACCCACGCAGAATAATCAAGCGCCCGAGAATCAGCCAAGCCAAAAAAATGCAATAGCTTGTCCCGTATTTATTGCTTATAAAACGGAGAGTGAAACAGTCGAATTGCGTTTAGGGGAGGGTGTCAATGCCCCTGTTGGTGACGAGGACATCAAGCGACTTAAAAAGACGTTAGGCAATGATCGGGTCAAGTTAGTTTATTAGAGACTTTTGCACGTCTCTGTGACGAGTAAAAACTGGCCTGAATTCTTTCGCTACCGACCCGTGTAAAGTCTTACCTTATTCAAATTCCATAGAGCGAAAAATTCGTCCGGCATTCTGTAATGCCAGAATACTGAAAGTATCCAAGTGAGAATAAGCAGATTGATCAATTTCGTAAGCATCCTGCTCACTGCCATCGTTATCCAAAATCTCACTGACTTGCTTACGCATGTAGACAAGGTAATCCTTGGTGTATCGTGTGAGCTCGCTAATATCACTCGTTGGTGAGCCGTGCCCAGGGATGACAATTTCAGGTTTAAGTGCTTCAAACGCATCCCACGTTTTTATCCAGCCTTCCGTATCGGTATGCTCCATTACAGGTAGTAGGCGTTGGCGAAACGTTAAGTCACCTGAAATCATGAGTTTCTTTTTAGGTAGCCAAAGTGAAATATCACCTGGACTATGGGCAGGGCCAAGGCGTAAAATTTCAATAGTTTCGCCACCTAACTCGATGACCATTTTATCTTCAAAGGTTTTATCGGGGTAAGCGAGCGTGGTGTATTGAGATTTATCACGGCGACCTAGTTGCATGCGCTCAAGAATTTGGTCACCGTGTGCTTTCGCTTCTTTAAGTGCATCTACATGGGCGACAACAGTAGCACCTTGTGCTTGCCAGTAACTTGTGCCGAGCATCGCATGGCCCTGAGCATTTTCTAGCACTACGTATTTTACGGGCTTATCAGTTATTTTTTTTATTTCACTATGCAGTGCTTGCGCAAGCAGGTAGTTATCACCTGCGTTAAAAACTAGCACGCCGTCATCGGTAACAATAAAGGAGAGATTATTATTGTGCCCAGAGTTAGCGTAGGTAGCAGGTGCAGTTGCGCCAATGGCTGAATAGACATTGTCTTTTACTTTTACGGGAAGGCTGTAAAGCATAGATTCGGGGGCTTTATCGGTGTATTTAACGGGTAGTTTTTGCTCTTTCCAGTGGTTAAACCCTTTGGTGTAATTTTTAACATTGGTGTAGCCTAAATCCATTAACGTTTTTGCTACCAGAGGGCTGCGTAAACCGGTGCCGCAATAAACAACAATAGGCGTGTCCTTCGTTTTCACATGGGTTGCTACGTCAAACTCTATCCAACCCCGTGGGATTATGACGTTTTCATCAGCATCTATAGTGCCGCCTATAAAGTCGATTTCATCTTGTGTTCTTACATCGACCAACTCAATTTTAGGATTGTCTTTAAGGAGTTTTTGAAGTGTTTCTGTGTTGATATTAATGATGGTTTTATTGGCAGTCTCAATGGCTTTTTCGCCCGCACTTTTTTTGGGGGGGGCAGCATAAGCGGACAAACTTGATAAAAATAAGGTAATGAGTAGTAATATTTTACAGGTTGGCAGAGTAACTCTCTATTTGGCTTTAACTGAGAGTATAGAATACTTTTTCAATAAGGCTATAATAAGGTTTTTTTCTGGGAATAATAAATGCCCCCCCCCTTGCTATTTGCCATTATTGGGGCTGTAACAGGCCTATTTATCTCCCAAGTTGTTATTCACTTCAAAGGTAACGAGTTTACTTTTTACCTATTTACACAAGCCTTACTGGTTGCCATATTTGCTTTTATTTGGAAAAAACAGTCCACCCGTTTTGTCATCAAAAGTTTGTTATTTATGGCACTGCTTTTATTTGGCCTAAGCTACTGGTTCGTCAATCAAGGCTATGGTGATAGCAGCCACTATTCGCCCTTATTTATTATTGCGTTAATCCAGATCGCTGTCATTTGTACTGCTTTTATTCAGTCATGGAGGCCCCAAAAGCCACATTTTCTGTATGCCGGCTTATTTGAAAACGCTTGGAATAATCACTTTTTCTTGATTTTTAGCGGCTTGCTTGCCGGTGGGTTTTTATTGGTTTTAGGTTTAGGTACCAGCTTATTTGGAAGTATTGGTTTTAAACAAATTTCTAATGTGATTTGGAGCAAAGAAATCACTCCAGTAATTGTTGCAACGTTAGTCGGCACTGGCATCGGTATCAGTCGAGAATATGATAGCTTAATCTTTAAGATCCATGGCGTATTTTTTGCCATCTTTCGGGTGATGGCCTATTTGACTGCTGCAATCGTTATTTTATTTACGCTGAGCCTACCCTTCTCCGTCGGCACTTTATTTGATAATAGAAACACGTCGCTAATCCTACTTTCTATCGTTGCGATTAGTATTTTATTGTTAAATACCTTGGTAGATAGTAGCGGCGATGAGAGCAGTGACTCGCTCATTAATCAAGACTTACCACCGTGGCGAAATCGAATTTTCAGCTTGCAAATTATTTTGCTGCCGTTTCTTAGCGTGCTCTCGGTTTATGCCATTCTATTGCGCATTTCACAATACGGTTTGATGCCTAAACGCGTGGTTGGGCTTGCTGTTGCTATATTATTAAGTATTTATAGCGTGGTGTATTTGTATCAATTAGTTAAACGTAAAGGCAAATGGACGCTGGGCTTAGCCAGCGTTAATCCACCACTTGCCATATTTTGGGTGGCGATGTTGGTCGTTCTCGCATCACCCCTGCTTGATCCCATTCGATTGAGTGTTAATAACCAAGTGAGCCGTTTGCAAAACGAGCAAGTCGGTGTGGATGATTTTGATTTTAGGGCATTAAAATATCGCTTAGGTAAACGCGGTCAAGTTGCGCTTGAACAGCTGATAGCCAACAAAGCATTACCAAAATATACCGAGATTAAAAAAATCATAGGAAATCTTCCAAGCTACAAGGAAGAGCAGCAGGCATTTATCGAAGTTATCGGCACACCTCCATTAGAAGTAGAGTCTCTAAAAACACGCTTTACTAAAGGACGCTGTAGTACCCAAAACCCATGTTATATAAAACAAGTAGACATGACAGGCACTGGCAAGAAGCAAGCAATGGTTTTTATATTTTATGCTAAAAGCTTATCCGCTGAATTGTACGAATTCAAGAACAAATGGTTGTTAGTAAAATATTATGGGAATGCCCTCTCTTATCGTATACCTTTTCTTGCTACTGAAGCTGATATTCAACCACCCCTTGATAAGAAACAAAGGAAGTTAATTATCGAAACATTAAAGCAAAATAAAGAAAAACTAATACCACCTAAATATAAGGACTTAGACCTTGGTAGTATTAAATTGCGGCAATAAAAAGAAAACAATTATTGGAGATCTTTGCACGAGTCGGCGGCGAAAGAAAAGTCGGATGAAATTTCACTGATTGAGGCGGGAAATGAAGCTAATAACGAGGTATTAGTAAGTTTTTCAACGAAAGCAGTGGGATTTCAGCCATTTTCACTCACCACCCGATTCGTGCAAAGGTCTCTATTGGTTTAAAATAACAAAACTTAACGCTAAATCTGAGATCCTATAATTCCTCTTTTAGTGTATACTGAAGTGCTAAATTAGAAGGTGTTAGCATGTCAGAAGAACAGAGTTACGATTCATCCAGTATCACGGTATTAAAAGGCTTAGAGGCGGTAAGAAAACGCCCCGGTATGTATATTGGCGATACCGATGATGGCAGTGGTTTACACCATATGGTTTTTGAGGTTGTCGATAACTCAATCGACGAAGCTTTAGCCGGTCACTGTTCTGAAATTACCGTAACACTGCATACCGACGGTGCAGTTTCTGTATCTGATGACGGCCGTGGTATACCGGTTGATGAGCACGAAGAAGGTGGCTCTGCCGCAGAAATTATCATGACCGTATTGCATGCGGGTGGTAAGTTTGATGATAACTCCTACAAGGTATCAGGTGGATTACACGGTGTCGGGGTCTCGGTTGTCAATGCGTTGTCAGAGGCGTTAACGTTAACTATCCATCGTGACGGGAAAGTTAATCGTCAAACCTATTGTTTAGGTGATCCCACTTCTAAAATGAAAGTGATTGGCGATACCGATAAAACCGGCACTAAAGTTCGCTTTTTACCGAGTAAAGAAATCTTCACCATTCACGAATACAGCTTTGATATTTTAGCAAAGCGTTTACGTGAGCTTTCGTTCTTAAACTCAGGCGTGCGTATTCACTTAATTGATGAGCGTGGTGAAGGCGAAGATATTGTATTTGAATACGAAGGCGGAATCTCTGCGTTTGTAAGCCATATCAACCGTAATAAAACGCCTGTTCACGAAAACGTTATCAGTTTTGATGTGATGAAAGACGATGTGGGGGTAGAGGTATCCCTGCAATGGAATGATTCCTACCAAGAGAATATATTTTGCTTCACCAATAATATTCCGCAACGTGATGGTGGTGCGCATTTATCAGGTTTTAGAACCGCGCTAACAAGAACCCTCAATCAGTACATTGATCGAGAAGGTATATTGTCCAATAAAAAAAGCGATAAAATCACGTTAACGGGTGATGATGCGCGCGAAGGATTAGCCGCTGTTTTATCGGTCAAAGTACCTGACCCTAAATTCTCGTCACAAACCAAAGATAAGTTGGTGTCATCTGAAGTAAAAGGCATTGTTGAGTCGGCAATGGGTGAGGCATTAGGTGATTTCTTAATGGAAAACCCTGCCGAGGCAAAAATCATTTGTAATAAAATGGTCGATGCAGGTCGCGCACGTGAGGCTGCAAAACGCGCCCGTGAAATGACTCGCCGCAAAGGTGCTTTAGATATTGCAGGCCTACCCGGTAAGTTAGCAGATTGCCAAGAAAAAGACCCTGCACTCTCAGAAATTTACTTGGTGGAGGGCGACTCAGCGGGCGGTTCTGCCAAACAAGGCAGAGACAGGCGCACTCAAGCAATTTTGCCACTTAAAGGTAAAATATTAAATGTAGAGAAAGCACGTTTTGATAAAATGCTGCAATCACAAGAAGTCGGCACACTCATCACGGCACTGGGTTGTGGCATCGGCAAAGATGAATTTGATCCTGATAAACTACGTTACCACCGCATTATAATTATGACCGATGCTGACGTGGATGGCTCGCACATCCGTACCTTATTGCTTACCTTCTTTTATCGCCAAATGAAAGAGCTGGTGGAACGTGGTCATATTTATATCGCCCAGCCACCCTTGTATAAAATCAAAAAAGGCAAGCAAGAACAATACGTAAAAGACGATGATGAGCTTAATGCAAACCTACTCCAACTTGCTATCGATGGGGCTGCTTTGCATGTTGATGAAACAGCACCTGGCATAAAAGGCGAAGCATTAGAAAAGCTCGCCAAAGACTATGTGGTGATTGAAAATATAATCAAACGCCTAGCTAGGCGCTACGATACTGAAATATTAGAAGCGATGCTATTTAACGCGGCTGGCTCTGAGGATATTGGTTTTGCAACAGCCGAAAAATGGTTAGAAAAAGCCGCCAACGCGATGAATGATAAATTCAACGGAACCCGCAACTACAAAGCCGCTGCACAAAAACTCGAAGGTGATGATTGGACGATTCGTATAACACGTTTAATGCACGGCGTTGATAACGATTTTTTCCTAAGCAAAGACTTTTTCAATAGCCAAGAAATTAAACACATTATCAAACTCAACCAAACATTAGATGGCTTATTAACAAAAGATAGCTACATTGAGCGCGGTGATCGCCGAGAATACGTCACACGCTTTGACAACCTAATGGCATGGTTGATGAAGGAGGGCCAGCGTGGCTTGAACATTCAACGCTATAAAGGTCTAGGTGAAATGAATCCCGATCAACTCTGGGACACCACCATGGATCCAGAAACACGCAGAATGCTCCAAGTAAAAATTGAAGATGCTTACCAAGCCGATGAAATATTCACCACGCTAATGGGCGATCACGTAGAGCCACGTCGTGAGTTTATTGAAAGCAATGCCTTGAATGTGGCTAATTTGGATGTGTAGTGTCAATAGACTTGTGCAAACGTTAAACGAAAAATTTGAAGAGTAATACATTAGGTCTATTAGTCTGTGATGTTAAGCTAGTAGGTGTATGTTGCTTAACTTAGAAAAAACTGGCAAATATTACCGGCTACACATATGGGAAATAGCTAGAAACTTAAAAAAATGTGAAACTTTTTTAAGTTTACTTAGTCTGATTATTTGTAGAATGCTTTTTTGCCTTCTGCGTTGGTGCTGATGGTTACGGTTGATACGCTTCAGCTGCACATATCTTCTCCCCGTGATCTATCAGTACCTTTAAATTCTTAAAAAAAGAGAGCTATTACGGCTCTCTTTTTTTGTTTTGAATTTTTATGTTGCTCTATTGTTTGATTGGTCAAGGCTATCTGTAAAGAGTTTACTATTTCAGTTCGCTCTTTTAAGCTCGCCACAACTAAAATACAACAATATCTTCCAAAGAAATACGCTGCTGATTGAAGTAATTATAGGCATAAAAAAAGGCCACCGAAGTGACCTTTAATCATTGAACTATACTTTACATCTTACTTATTAGTGAATTCTGGATAAGCTTCCATGCCACATTCGCCAATATCAACACCTTCGTATTCCTCTTCTTCTGATACGCGTATTCCCATAATCATTTTGATAATAAACCAAACAATTAATGATGCAAAGAATACCCAGATAAAGATGGTGGCAGCGCCTACTAACTGGCCTACAAACGTAGCGCCTGTATTCGTCAAAGGCACAGCCATAAGGCCCCAGAAACCGACAACGCCGTGTACTGAAATAGCACCAACCGGATCATCAATTCTCATTTTATCTAAAGCCAAAATAGAGAAAACAACGATTAGACCACCGATGCCACCAATTATTAATGCCATCAACGGAGTGGGTGTTGAAGGTTCGGCAGTAATTGCGACGAGACCTGCTAATGCACCGTTAAGTGTCATGGTTAAATCTGCTTTGCCGAACATTAAACGAGCAACGATTAATGCAACGATCACACCACCTGCCGCTGCTGCATTCGTATTTAAGAACACCATCGCAACTGCGTTTGAGTTGGCAATATCACCTAACTTAAGAACTGAGCCACCGTTAAAGCCGAACCAACCCATCCAAAGAATAAATGTACCGAGTGTAGCCATTGGTAAGTTGGCACCTTGAATCGGATTAATTTTACCATTTTCTCCGTATTTTCCTTTACGAGCACCTAGCAATAAAACACCCGCTAATGCTGCTGCTGCACCTGCCATGTGAACGATACCAGAGCCTGCAAAGTCAGAGAATCCAAAGCCTATAAGACCTGCTTTCTCGTCCGCATCACCTAAGTTAAATAAACCAAATACTGATTTTCCGCCCCATGTCCATGCGCCTTCCATTGGATAGATAAAGGCTGTCATTACAACTGCAAACAACAAGAAAGCCCAAAGCTTCATACGCTCAGCAACCGCGCCCGATACAATCGACATTGCTGTTGCTACGAATACAACTTGAAAGAAGAAATCAGAGGCATTTGAGTAAACGGAGTCGCCACTAAAGCCCGCTTCTGCCGACTCCTTTAAGACAGCAGCAACCATGCCATCTGCATCTTTAGCGCCATCAAGCGCGATGTCTTTTAAGAACATGCCACCGTCATACATTATTTCATAACCAATCACGAGATATGCCGTACAAGCTATTGCATAAAGTGCAATATTCTTGGTTAAGATTTCTGTAGTACTTTTAGAGCGAACTAAACCGGCTTCTAACATTGAGAAACCTGCCGCCATCCACATAACCAAAGCACCCATTACCAAAAAGTAAAAGGTGTCCATGGCATATTGTAATTCTAATATATTGTTTTCCATTTTATCGTGCCTCCTAGCTTACGTTAAAGTGCTTCAGGACCAGTCTCACCCGTACGAATACGAATGGTCTGCTCAATGTTTGATACAAAAATCTTACCATCACCAATTTTTCCTGTGTTGGCAGCCTTGCTGATTGCTTCAATAACTTGATCAACGATATCGCCTGGAACAGCAGCTTCAATTTTTACTTTTGGTAAAAAATCAACAACATACTCCGCGCCACGGTATAACTCTGTGTGACCTTTTTGACGACCAAATCCTTTTACCTCTGTTACGGTTATGCCCGCAACGCCAATCTCAGAGAGTGCTTCACGCACATCATCGAGTTTGAAAGGTTTTATTATTGCAGTGACTAATTTCATTGCACATATCTCCTATTATGAAAGAAAAGCTTAATTGCTAGCTAAGTCAATGCAAATAACGTACCAATTATCAATTTTTGGTGTTGTAGGCATAATTTGTGTGAGTCAACGCAACTGAAGAGCAATAGGCTGTTAAAAACCAGTATTGGGCAAGAGATAAAATATTAGAGGGCAGGTAAGCAGGAAATATTTGCTAATTATAATTTCCAAGCTGTGCATCATAATAGCGCATTAAATATGAAACGCATGGCTTAAATCACTTGTGGCGCACTATTTTGGTGCTTTTGGCTTTGGCGTAAATATGACTATAGGTGGGTTATTACGAAAAATAATAGTCTTGAATAGTCGTTATTTCGCCGCTAATTTTTGTAAATGGCACATTGCGTTATATTTTATTCGCCCTCGAACTCACATAAAGCAAACACTGGGCAATTAAGCTCATCACGTAGTTTTTTACTGCCCCCAATGTCAGGTAGATCAACAACGAAACAGCTCTCAATAATATTCGCATCTAATTGACGGAGTAATGTTATTGCTGCTGTCGCTGTGCCGCCTGTTGCAATAAGGTCATCAATTAGTAATACGCGGTCATTGGGCTTTACGCAGTTGGTGTGTACTTCAATACTGTCTTCGCCATATTCAAGTTGATAGCTTTGAGAGATGGTATCGCCAGGTAATTTACCTGCTTTTCGAACAGGGATAAAGCTTGCGCCTAGCTCATAGGCAACGACTGTACCAAAAATAAAGCCACGCGCTTCAATCCCTGCAACGGCGGTAATATTTTGGTGAAGGTAGCGATGCACAATAGTATCAATGGTCATTCGCAGCGCGGTTGGCTCTTCAAGTAATGTTGTAATATCCCTAAATTGAATGCCTGGATTGGGGTAATCGGGGATGGTGCGAATAGTTGCTTTTATAATATTACGCATAGCAAAACCTACGGTAGTACTATTGTCTTAAGGGTAGACTGATTAAGTCGATGAGAATTTAGTATAGATAATTTGTCGCTATTTTTCACGAAGTGAGTCGTAATAGTTATTCTGCATTCGCTTTTAAGTCATTTGCAAGCTAGCACTAAATATTGCGCAGATCTTCGTGGATAATATCGGCATTTTTCTTAACGATAGCCAACCCCCGCCACATGCTTATACAGTGTTGTCATATATTTCGAGCTATTACGGATTAATTTATCTAAGCTCATTACAACAAATTCCAATAAATTTACTGAAATATAGGAATGCTCAACACATAGACGTTTATACATCGGGCGGGGTATGGCGAGCAGTTTAACGCCGTTTTTCTTGCCTGAACGTAGTCGAATCGAGCGTGGTTGACGATCAAAGAATGACATTTCACCCGCTAGACAGCCCACTTCTATGCGTCCAACGTCCATTTCGTTACCACCCTCTACACTCATAAGACGAACTCTTCCTTCCAAAACTAAATAAAATTCATTACCTACTTCACCGATGTCAGCAATAATGTTATTCGGTTCAGCATCAACGATATTGGTAAACTTTAAAAAAGTAGCCACCTCTTCATTAGTTAGTGCTTCACAAAACTTTGGGCAAGCCTCCATGACTTTTTGAACAAGTGGTTCAGATACATTGGCAGTCATCGTTAGTTCCTTTATTATAAATACTCTGCAAGAAGTATACGCCTTCGCTATACTGCATTCGATAACTTTTTTAGGATAAGACAATGAGCATTAGTAATGAGGCGGTAAGCCAATTAATTAAAGAACAATTCCCCGATGCTAGCATTACGGTGGATGGCGATGGTTACAAGTATGAAACAACCGTTGTTTGTAAAAGCTTCGAAGGCTTAAATACACTCAAGCGTCATCAAGCGGTTTATGCATCGGTAAATAGTGCGATCACTTCGGGTGACTTGCATGCGCTGACGATTACCGCGAAAACCCCCGACGAAGATAATTGATGGCTAGGCCAACCCTACATGAGTTAGATGCGCGTCGTTTATTGTGCCCGATGCCTGTGATTCGTACTCAGCAATTGATTGAATCACTGGGAAAAGCTGCAAATGGCGAGCAAATAAAAGTGGTTTGTACCGACCCTGGCGTGCTTTACGATATTCCTGCATGGGCAAAAGTACACGGACATATGCTGGTCGATACGCTCGATGAAGATTATGAATACACCGTGATTATTCAGATTAACCACGGTGAGGAAAGTTAGCAAACTATGCACAGCCATTCTCAGCACGGCCAACATGGTCACTCTCACGAACAAAACACTGAAAAGCCCGGCACTCTTCGTTATAAAGAAACGCGCAATGTTACCTTAGTTGGTATGGTGGTAAATATTGGGCTGTCTCTAGCGCAATTAATTGGTGGTACTTTTACACACTCGCAAGCACTGATTGCAGATGGGGTTCATACATTATCTGATCTTGCCAGTGATGTGGTTGTATTAATCGCGGCTAAACTTGCTAGTAAAGATGCAGATGATGATCATCCTTACGGGCATGGACGCTTTGAAACTATCGCTACCGTTATTTTGGGGCTGGCACTTGCAGGTGTAGCGGTAGGTATTACAATTAATGCAGTAGGGCGTATTATGAATCCTGAGCGTTTATTGCAGCCTGAACCACTGGCATTAATTTTCGTCGCACTCGCCATCGTGAGTAAAGAAGCGCTGTATCAATACACGATGGTAGTTGCCAATCGGCTCGACTCTAAAATGCTCAAGGCGAACGCTTGGCATCATCGCTCTGATGCAATTTCATCCCTTTTAGTTGCTATCGGAGTAGCGGGAAGTATCTTTTTAGAATTACCTTGGATGGATGCTGCGGCCGCAGTAGTCGTTGCCGTTATGATATTTTACATGGGAGCACGGTTGATTCTTGATAGCACTATGGAGTTAGTTGATACCGCGTTAGACCCACAAAAAACAGCGAAAATTGGTCAATTTATAAGTAGCATTGAAGGCGTAGAACATATGCATATGTTACGCACACGAAAAATGGGTAATAATGTTTTAGCCGATGTGCACCTGCAAGTTAACTCTTACTTAAGCGTGTCTGAAGGCCATTATATTGCTGAACGTGTGATCCACGAGTTGCGCCATGAGTTTTCTGACATGCATGACATAACGGTGCATATTGACCCAGAAGACGATGAAACTTGTAGTCCATCAAAAGACTTACCAAGCCGTAAGCAAATAATGGCCGAGCTTTATCCTTTGCTGCAACAAAACAACGCCGATAAAGATATCAGTAATATCGTTTTGCACTATATTGATGGCAAGGTTGAGGTAGAAATTATTGTGGCAAAACCACAGAATGAAAAAAGTCTCGCGGCTTTAAGCGATGCCTGTAAACAATGTAAAGATGTGAGATCAATTACGGTGAATCAAAAGTTAATGTAATTTAAACTGTCATAAGAGGTTAAAAATGATCCAACTCAGACCACGAGAAATTATTACGCCACGTCCATCTATGTCGCTTAGTGTGCCTGAGGGAATGTCGCCGGTAGAGTTTTTTAACAGTGCTGCAAATCTTAAAAATCTTGCCGAAGAAAATGGATTACTTAGAACTCCTGAAGACTTATTAATGTATCGAAAATTAATTGGTCATAGCACTGAGTTTGATACCTCCATTATTTTAGATACATCGCGACGCATTCTTGACCCACTTGGTCGTCCTGTTCGCCGAGATCAATTAAGCCGCCAGCAAAAGAAAGTTTGGTCAAAAATGACCACCATTTTAATGGAATACATGCTGGAGAAATACCCCGACCCTAAAAAGCATTTAGTGCTCTGCGGCGAAGCCAGTTTGGATTCAACATGGCCATTGAATAAACCCGGAGTGCCAAGTATCCGGATGATCCATAATCACTTTATGGTCTTTCCTGTTGCTGATTTAAAAGCAGCGAAAAATGCAGATGCAAGCAACCCCAACTTAACAGACAGCGGGCATAACACTTTATTTTTACGCCATCTCAGCGATGCCTATCATGAATTTCTAGATGTGCTTGATTTACAGCTACTAAAATTTCTACCCTCGGAAGATTGTGCGCTTGAGCTAACAGGTTTTCCCCAAGGGCTGCCTAGTTGGGAGCTAGTTGGCGGTGCTGAAAAACTCAACGATCAATATTTCTGGTATGAGTTTGAACAAGTCTTGCGCGGCTTCTTAGATTTTTACCGCACTTTCTTTTCATTAGTTGCAACCGGTGATGAACGTATACCCAAAGAGGCAAACTTCCCCAACCAAGTTGCTGATGTGTTACTCGGTAATAACCAGTTTTTACGAGTAGCGCGTGACTTACGTGAACAAGTTATCCAAGACCCGCAGTTTGCCAATGAAATTCGCTGGCGGCCCGCTTACAAACAGATACTCTACCGCGATGACAAAGGTCGCTTAATCGTAACAATTTCACAAAATTCAGTCGGTAACGCGATTACCGAATTACTAGGCATTGTGGTGAATCGCGTGGAAGATAATAAAGTGTACGGTAAGCGTGAGCCTGCATTAGTAGGAAGACTACTAGAGGCAAGACAGCGTTTGATTGATGCCAATTTAGGCGAGCCAATCTCAGCACCTTGTTGGCCTAATGGTGAATTTGTCGATTGCCGTAAAACCTAAAAAAGGTGACTACTAATAAGCAGTAGCTGCCTTTTAATGGAGTTTTCTAGTTAACCTTACTTGTACTTAACAACAGGGCGTTTCTCAGCCATCCAGCCCATAATCCCATGTGTTACGTTGAGCACATTTTTATAACCTAGCTGCTGCGCTATTGCCTGGCCAGCCGCTTGCGTTCTATTGCCTGTACGACAAATTAGAGCAATAGTTTGGTCAGGTTTTGCAAGCGCCGTAAACTGCGGTACAAACTTAGGATTGATACGCCCGGTATTATCAAAAAATGTAATGGTCTTGGCGCCTTTAACTATGCCTGTTTGTTGCCATTCTTCTTGACGGCGAATGTCCACTAAAATGACTTTCTTTTGATCAATTAAATTCTGTAGGGTTGCATTGTCAATGTTGCTGTAACCACCCGCTTGTTTTACGGGTGCTGAAGCAACAGATTTTGGTGCCGTATTTTTATTTGTTGGCGTATCAGCATTGCAAGCAGTTAAAGGAATAAGTGCGCTAAGCAGTGCAACTTTTAGAAAATGTGATGTCATAAGACTATCTCCAAAATTAGTAAGTTCAAAACGATGGATCAAAAAACGTGATGAATCATACGCGTTTCAATTTATAAATAAAATATCAATACGATTTATGTGAGACTTCAGATGTTATTGCTTAAAAATAGTTCTGTTTGTAGGGATATAACCATGACAAAAAATGCTATTTTGGCTATGATAAAGAAAATAAAAAGGAATGAAATCTACTCAATATTACAGAGTAATACTGTGTTTAAGGGGAGTAAAATGTCAGGTCAACTTATTAAAACACTCATAGGGCTGTGTATTTCATGTAGTCTTTTAACAGCTTGCGGAAGTAAAGGCATAAAGCCTACTAGTGTAGAAGATGCTACCGCAGTATCATCAAATGATGAAACAGATAAAAAATTAAAGGGTGACGACTCCGTTGAAAGCAAAGAGCCGAAAGCTAAAGTCCCTTCAAAGTTTGGAAAAATTAAAAAACGTAGAGTGCCGAATCGCCCGCGTGGCGGAACAGTTGTCAGTAAAGCCTTTGCTGACAACCTTATGGCAAACAGAAAGAAAGAGGCAGAACGCTTTTTAAAACAAGGTGCCGATCCAAGTACTGTAACCGCCGGAGGCGAGCCGGTATTATATACCGCACTACGGCTGGGTTACGGGGCAATGGCAAATGACCTCGTTTTATTTGGTGCAAATATAAATGCTAAAACATCGGCGGGGCGCACGCCATTACATTTAGCTGTAGAAAAAGCGGATACTAATTTCGTAAAGCTGTTGCTACAAAATGGGGCCGATGCGAATGCCACAAGCGGTGCCGGTGAAACGCCATTAACGATGGCGATTCAAAAAGGGCAATCGGGTATTGTGGCTCACTTATTAAAATATCAAGCTGATCCTAGTAAAAGTGCCAAAGGGGGGAACCCGTTACACATGGCGATTGCGAGAGCGCAAGTTGGCGTAGTTGAAAGCCTCTTGAAATACGGTGCAAATGCCAATACGGGCAGTCAAAAAGGTACTCCCCTTCAAATCGTACTTAAAAATGGTAATGTACCTATTGCAGAGCTGCTAGCCAGTAATAAAGCTGACGTTAATATTACGGACGATATTGGCGAATCGTTATTACATAAGGCTGCGGCTAAGGGGCAATTAGGCTTTGCCAAGGTAATTCTTAATAATGGCGCCAATGCTAATGCGAGAGATCAATCAAAAGAAACGCCCCTGCATGAGGCCGCCGCCAAAGGGCATACAGAAGTTGTTAAACTGCTATTGTCCAAAGGTGCAGACTTGTATGCTAAAACCGAAAAAAACTGGACGGCTTTGCATGAGGCTGCACGTTTCGGTCATCCTAAAACCGCTACTTATTTAATTAGCAAAGGTCTCAGCCGTAACGCATCAAACAGTGATGGAAAAACACCTAAAGGACTTGCGAGACACTTAAAACATGATGAGGTTGTTGAAGCTTTAAAGTAAGTTCCAATAAAATTCTAAATGCCTCGAGATCTATTAAGCAACAAGCTTTAAATGGGATATATGTTTACTTTTTAAAGGGTGGTGGAAAAAATACCCCTGTGCCGTATTGCAACTATGATCTTTAAGAAAAGTGAGCTGCTCGTAGGTTTCGACACCTTCCGCAACAATTTCAAGTTGTAATGAATGTCCCATTTGTATGATGGTTTTGACCAAGGCCTGATCATCTCTGTCATTTGCTATCCCTGAAATAAAGTCTTTATCAATCTTTAAGGTAGTAATAGGAAGCTTTTTTAATTGGCTCAATGAAGAGTAGTCGGTACCAAAATCATCAATGGCAATTTTCATTCCTAAACGCCGTAGCTGGTCAAGTTGCCTGATTGTTTCATCAGAAATATAGTCTAGGGTTCTCTCTGTTAACTCAATTCCAAATAGGGATGGATATAAATCTCGAGACTCGATATTAGCTTTAAAGTGATTTAAAAGTTTTTCAAAAATGATTTTGTTACCTGATAAGTTAATGTGGATGCGTACATCCTTAACCCCGTTACGCTGCCATTTACTTTGCTGCTTACAGGCCTCATCTATAACAAAAAGACTGATTTTTTCTATAAGATTGCTTTTTTCTGCTAATGGGATAAAGTCATCAGGCATCGTAGTTATGCCATCATCGTTGGTCCATCTTATTAAAGCCTCACACTCTGAAAAATTACTATCGTTGATATTGAGTAAGGGTTGGTACATCAAATACAGTTCATTATTTTTATTGCCTTTATTTAAAATAGTATGAAGCGCATGGCAAGTTGCTTTTTCCTTTTCGATTTTTTCGTGATTTTCTTTAGAAAAAACCGAATAACAATTCTTTCCAGCTTCTTTTGCTGAATACATTGCAAGATCTGCATTTTTAAGCAGTGAAGCCGTTGTAGCGGCATTTTTTTCAAACATACTTACGCCAATAGAGGAGGTAATAAATACTTCTGTATCGTTGATGACAAAGGACGTATCTAAGAGTGAAGAAAGTTCACTGATAAACAAGTCAGCTTGTCTTGCAGAATGCGTGCTACGTAATAATAAAACAAATTCATCACCCCCAAATCGCGAGAGTACATCTTCACTTTTAAGTGCTGATTGAATCGTCTTTGAAAAGTGAATTAATATTTCATCCCCAATTTCATGCCCGTAGGTATCATTGATGTTTTTGAAATAATCTATATCAAAAAAAGATTATTGAAAAAGTCTCTTTAGGGTTTGAAAGAATATGGTTGTCAACCACCTCAATGAAGGTGCGACGATTAGGTAACTTTGTTAAAGTATCTGAGCTCGCGAAAAAAGCTAATTTTAAATCGCCTTCTTTTTTCTTTTTTAAAACAAAGAACGCTAAAAATATACTAATAACAATACTCATTATATTGAGTGCTTGAATTGAAGATAAAATATTCGACACTTCATTTTCAGATTGTTCAATGGCATTGTCGGTCAACCTAAACTGGTAATCGACCATATTATGGATACTGTCTAAGTGTTTATTCATTGTTGGTAAGGCAATAGATGAGAACAATGAATTGGCTCTCTCATTGTCTTCATTGAAAATTAGTTCGTAAATTTCACCTTGCAGAGGACCATTCACTTTTGCTATTTGATATTGTTTTTCAAGTAATTTCTGCAGTTTCATGCTGCCAGTTCTATTTTTAATGTTAGCTTTAGCTTCTGCAAACTTGGCACCTAAATCATTAAGCTCCGTAAATAGTTCATCATTTTTAAAGGGGTCATCAGAGCGTAACATTTCAGTTAAAAGAGTCGTGCGCTTAAACGCAGCTTGTGACATTTTACCCAGTAAAATATTATTTTTATTTTGATCTTTAATTGAAGAGCTCATTAACTCAACACTTTGCGTGATATTTGTCGTCGCGAATTGAGCGATGAAGATCATCAGTAAAATAATTGCTGTAAAACTAGCGGGTAGCAATGAGCCTTTGCATTTTTCGCAAAAAAGGGTGAATGCTTTTTTATAAGGTTGCAGCATATTTTATTATTTTAATTATTATGGACGATCATGAATAAAGTCGTTACATTACACTATAATAGACTTTAGATAAGATACTTTAAGACTAATGGTAAGTGTTAGTATTGGAAGCTAGAGTATTTTCAAAGCTTAAATTGTTTTAACACAAGGAAATTTGCAATGATATTTTTAAAATCCAAACATCAGTATTTATTACCCATAATTCCTTTGTTGATTTTTTCAAATACAGCGTATTCCGCTGGTTTTGCCTTGGTTACAAATTCAGCGTCAGGGATGGGGAACTCCTATGCGGGTTCAGCCGCTGTTGCAGATAATGCCTCGACTATTTGGTTTAACCCCGCAGGCATGACATATTTGGGTGAAAATATAAGCACCAAGTCACAGCTCTCAGGTGCTGCTCATATTATATCTGCCAAAACAGAATTTTCTGATAAAGGCTCAGCCTCTCCTGCGAGTTTACTGACAACTATCGATGGTAAACAAGAAATTGCCAGCAGAGCGACATCATTAGTGCCTAACCTTTACTATATGCGAAAAGTCACACCTCGCCTTAACTTTGGATTATCAGTTAATGCCCCTTTTGGCTCAAGTACAAAATATCAAAAAGATTGGGTTGGTCGCTATCAAGCTACAGAATCTAAAGTAAAAACATTAAATATCAACCCTTCGCTTTCTTGGAAAGCAAATCAAAAATTAAGTATTGGCGGCGGCGTAAGCGTACAACAATTTGATGTAAACTTAGGTAAGGCACTTGATTCAGCGGCGGCTTGTCGAAGTGTAGCAATAGCCAGTGGTTCGACACCCACGCTAGATATTTGTAATACCAAATACCCGCAAGCTTCGCGTGCTGCAAATGATAGCCAAGTTGTTGTAGAAGGCGATGATGTGTCATTTGGTTTTAACGTTGGTGCACTGTTTCAAGCTACACCCAAAACACGTTTAGGGCTTAGTTATCGCTCAAAGGTTAAACATAACCTTGAAGGCAAGATCAAGTTTGACCTTGATCCAACCATTGCTGCTATCGGTAAAGGCCTTGAAAATAAGGGCATTAACACATTCAAAGATCGCGATATCACGGCTACCATTGAGCTGCCGGAATCATTATCTTTATCGCTCGCTCACCAACTTAATCAACGTGTAGAGATATTGGGGGATATAACATGGACAGGTTGGAGTTCTTTTGAGCAGCTGTTAGTTAATGATGCAAAAACAAATACTAAAATAACCAACACGCCTGAAGACTGGAAAAATGTTACACGTGTATCACTCGGTGCAAATTATAATGTTAACCACAAACTAACGTTGCGAACAGGTGTTGCTTTTGACGAAGAGCCGATTCCATCTGCAAAGCTTCGCACACCTAATATCCCCGGCAATGATCGAACATGGATCTCTTTAGGTGCAGGCTATAAAATGAATAAAAAGTTAAACTTCGATGTTGGTTATGCGCATTTATTTCTTGATGAAACCCCCATTGATAATACCGATGAGAAGGGTTACGCAGTGAAAGGTCTTTACAATAGTAATGTAAATATTCTTAGCGCCCAAGTTAACTACAACTTTTAAAGGACGATATTATGCAATCAATTACTAAACACAACTTAATAACACCCTTATCGGTCTCGTCTTTTTTAATAGCATCCGCGTTATTGCTTTCAGGCTGTGTGGGAAAGTCAGACTATGATTTTAATCAGGCAGCAACGGGCACACCTGCCCAACCACCACACGGCCCTGTATTTGACCCTGCTAAAGGTAAAATACCAACAACCAATGACCTATTATTCAAAGGATCAAAAGACGGCACTTTAAATATTCCGAATGATGCGGATAAAGATGGTAAGCCAGATAACCCTGTTATTGCTCAAATTAATCAACTCGATGGGTTCTCAACCACTAATCCAATTACTATTAATTTTGGTATGGAAGTTGACCCTGCAACTTTAGGAGATGGTGTTAAAGTTTTTCAAGTCACAAAAGACCCTAAAACAGGTGCAGTAATTTCAGTTATTAGAGAGTTAAGTGGGGATGAAATTGCTGTTGTTCAAACTGCTGATAAAAAATTAGCCATTGTGCCAAAGTTACCTTTAGCTGGTAATAGTAGCTATATGGTTTTGTTAACCAATGCCATAAAAGACAAGTCTGGTAAAAAAGCTGAAACACCGCCTGCATACTTTTTAGCAAAAGGATCAGCACCATTGACAGGAAATAACTACGAAGCTTTAGAGCCGTTACGTGCGCTGATCAATAATATGGAAGCTAAAGCAATTGAGTTTGATAATACCATTGTCAAAGACAATATTATTATGAGCTGGTCTTTTACGACTCAGTCAATTAACGATGTGTTAAAAGAGCTTGCAAATAACGCTAAGGCAGGCGCCATATTAGTTGTTCCTACGGGAAAAACAACTAATGAAATTAATGCAGCTTTACCAGGTTATGCCAATATTTCAATCGGTGCTCTGGAAGTACCTTACTACCTACAAATACCCAGTGCTACAAACCCTACAGCGCCGTTAACGGCGTATTGGAAAGGTATTGGCGGATCTGCTTTAACGCGCTTTAATAAGTCCCCCGTTGAAAATACTAAATTAACTATACCTATAATGATGACAACTCCTAATGCAGGTGCGGACATTAAAGACCCCGCCAGCGGAAACGTTGTTGGCACTGTCCCAACAATGCCTGCCAATGGTTGGCCTCTTGTTATCTACCAACATGGCATAACACGCATGCGGACAGATGTTTTAGGTTATGCAGACTCTCTATCGGCTGCAGGCTTTGCGGTTATTGCAATTGATTTACCCTTGCACGGTATTCCTAAGTTTTTAGATGACAAACAAACTGATCCAAACCCCTTTCACGCTGCAAATACCCAACTACCGAAGGTCGTTGAGCCTAGCTTTGATGTTGATTACATAAACAACTCGACTAAAGCAGCGGGTCCAGATGGTGTTCCTGATGAGTCTGGAACTCACTTTATGAACTTAAAAAGTTTACTTACCTCACGCGATAATATTCGCCAAGGTGTTTCAAATCTTTTGGTGCTTCGTCGCTCTATAGAAAATTTACCGAACATTGATGCTTCAAAAGTAGGCTTTATTGCTCACTCGTTAGGTGGCATCGTAGCCGTTCCTTATCTCGCCGTTGAGGATAAAAAAACACCTAGCTCATTAATTGCAGCAGGTGCGGGTATTCGTAATATGTTATTAGAGTCTGATCCTTTTGGTTTGCAAATCAAAGCAGGTCTAAAAGCGAATGGTATAGAAGGTGAAAAGTATGATGCGTTTATGTATGCCACGCAGTTTATTTTAGAGTCTGCCGACCCAATTAACTATGCGGCTGATGCTGCACAGACACATCCTATTCACTTAATAGAAATGATCGGTGACAAGGTAGTTGTTAATAAAACGACAGAAGCGTTAGCAGGTTTAATGCAAGCGAAAACAGTTAGTGCAACTGCGCTAGATATAAGTGAAGGAAAGCCCGGAATAGTACGTTTTACTAAAGGGATTCATAGTACGGTACTCGCCCCGACCCGAGGTGGTAATTTTTTGAATGTCTATTCTGAAATTCATAGCCAGTTAGCCGCTTTTCAGGTCACGCAAGGTACAATAATCAAAATTACCAATAGTTCGATTATTAAACAGTAAGCGTGTAAATTGGTATGCTTTGGATGCTTCCTTAATGAAGAACCTATTTGATTGAAATATGACAGTGTTATAGCCTCCGTCGCATTCTTCATCGCCATATTTATTTTTGCGATCACGCCTGGTCCCGGTACGTTTGCCTTACTCGCAAGAGCATTAGTTTCTGGAGTTTGGGCTTGTTTACCAATGTCCGTAGGTATTGCCGTTAGTGATATTATCTATCTAATTTTATCAACGTTTGGCTTAGCCACCATCGCTGAAAACTATGGTGGGCTGTTCACTGTCATTCGCTTTGTCGGTGCGGCTTATTTAATCTACTTAGGCTGGAAAATGTGGACTACAAAGGTCGATACTAATTTTAGCGTCAATCAAAAAAACAGCCAATCAGCAAAAGACTGGCTCGGTGGTTTTACGCAAGGCTTTTTAATTTCCGCATCAAACCCTAAAGTGATTCTTTTTTATATCGCTTTTCTACCCACTTTTATAGACTTAACCGTGATGAACGGCGAAGATGTTTTCTTACTTAGCGCCCTTACTTTTGTTGCTTTACTGGCAGGTTTAATGTTGGTTGCAGTTACCGCATCATCGGTGCGTAAACACTTAAAATCTGTAAGTGCTATGAAAAAACTCAATCGTACAGCAGGCAGTATTATGATTGGCGCAGGTTTGTTCTTGGCCAGTAAAGGTAGCAGCTGAATCAAGGCTGATTATGCAAACTAACTTGACTCTATGTAAAAGCGCTTTGCTAGTGGGGTTTGTTACAAACGCTTCCAGGCTTTTCTTATTTTGTCTAATACCTTGTTATAGGGCAGTATGTGGTTGGCTATTATCCTAACGCCTGAAAATTTCTCTACAGTCAGTCTGGCTAACGACCAAGATGGTGTACTGGAAGCTTAGCTGGGGGGATAGCTAGGACCTATAGGCGTTGATCAAGTTTCAATAGCTGTATAAGTTTAAAATAAATTCAATACTTTTAAAATTCTGTTTACCCTTGGTTTCTAATAACGAGGCATCGACAAAACGTATCGAATAACGCTGCTTACCCGCGCTTATTTCAGGGTAAAATGCGACGTTTTCAGGTAACTCAACAGATAACAGTTGATACTCATTTTCGGGGCTTAAGCTCGATTGATAAAAACCGCCTTCAGCAGTCAGTTGTTGTGTTTCTTTGTTACCTAGAATTACTTCCATTAATAACTCTATAGCGCCAAAAGCTGTGTTGTAAGGTGCTGCCCAGTCTTTAAGGTCACTCACCCGTTTCTTCTCAGTTAGATTAAGCCAATAACTAAACAAAGGAATATCTAAGCCGTTAACACCACCAGCAATGGTTGAGCGCTGCCTTAAGATATTTAAAAAATTGTGTGATTTTAAATGTTGTCCCAGTTGGCCACTTAAGTTGTAAAGTTGTTTGCTTTTTTCTTCCAACTTTTCCAGTAAATGCTCTAATCGAAGCCGCTCAGTGCCTTCGAGCTCTCTATTTTCACGAATAGATTGTGCTAGACCATCCATGATATGTAAGGTCGTATTCTTTACATCTAATCGAGAAGAAAGGCTATAAATTTCAAGCAATACCATAACGGCAGCTTGGCAATTTTCTGGCGTTGGGATTTCGAGGTGATAATTAAAACGCTTCATTAAATGAGAAAGCCGCATAAAAAGGCGCATTTTTTCATTTAAAGGTTGTTCGTATAATGATGACATATCTAGGAGCCGAGAACGTAATAAGAGAAGTATAGCAATTATTTTTCAGAAACAAAGCGCTGGTGTAGCTGATTTACCTGTCGAGTTAAACCTTCAACGTCTTTTGAGTTATCTAAAATATGACTAGCGGCTTGTTTTCGCTGATCACGGCCAGCTTGTTGGCGGATAATTTTTTTAATACTTATTTCATCCATCCCATCTCGTTGTATTACACGTTTGATTTGTTGCTTAGTAGAACAATCGACAACAATAATATGATCAAAAATATCCTGATAGTTTTTTTCAACTAATAAAGGAATATCAACAATTACATAAGGAGGCAGGTTTTCAGAGCTTTCAAGGGCTTTGATTTTTTGCAGAATTGTCACTTTTATATGCGGATGGAGAATTTCTTCAAGAGCTGCTAATGATTTTGAATTTGAGAATATTTGATGCTTGAGGATTTGTCGGTTTAGCTCACCACTGCGTAATAAAATTTCATCACCAAACCTTTTGACGATTTCAGTAAGTGCGGGTTGACCTTTTTTTACACTATTTTTAGCGATTTGATCAGCATCAATAATGGGTACGCCCAAAACCCGAAAGGCATCGACTGTGGTACTTTTACCACTGCCGATGCCTCCTGTAAGACCTACTTTTAACATCGTAGGCTGTACTGCTTCGCTTACGCGTACACAGACTCTTTACCAAACTTCTTAGCCAGTAAGTAGTAGAAAGTCACACGTTGCTTTTGACGATCTTCTTTTACCTGTGCACAAATTTCTTTAACCGCTGCATCAAGTTCTGGACTATCGTCTAACCCTAGTTTTTTCATAAGAAAGTTTCTTTTCACTGTTGCTAATTCACTATCATCAGTACAGCCGACCAGCATTGCATCGAGATTTTCATGGACTAATTTAAGACTGTCAAAAATAGCGGTAACTAATTTCTCATCCGCATTGCTATCGTATTTCTTTACGTTTTCTATTATCTTGTTTAAATCTGCCATTTTTTCCTTCCTTTGGTTGTATTAATTAGTATTCGCCCGTTGATCGTATGGACTTTTAATCGTTGTTAAAAAGTTATTTCCATGTAATAGCTTGATTTTAAACGGATAGGCGAAGTTAATCAAGTTGAGTGCCTCTCTCGTTTATGTGTAAATTTTAATCTATGTGGTACTTTTTATAGGAAGATAAATCTGTGTATGAATACTATCTGCGTCAGTCATTATGCGGGTATAGTTGATGTTTAAATCCGCTATGGTCTTCTTTCGGCTATCAATAATAGCCCCGACTTTACTGCTAAATCTCACTCGTTGAGCATCATTTTGAGTTTCAATCTTTAAGCCAATCCCGTTGCTGTCCTCTAGCGACAATGAACCGATATTGTTTAAACTGACTTCGGCAGGATCAATAATATGAAAAGTTTGTATAGCGCAGTGACTAGCCAACGCTGCTAGCTGTTGCTTTTGAAGTCCTGAAAAGTCACTGATTATGTAAAATAAAGAATCGGTGGCTAGCTGCGGCCTTATTTCTTTTAATGCGGAGCCAAAGCAAACGTTCGCGTTGCTCGAGGCTGAAAAATCTCTCTCTTGGGTTGCTTCATATTTATTCGCTTTTAGTAGAAAAGCGTCGCTGTTATCAAAATATTCGAGTGAATGATCTGTTAAAACCCAAGCTTTAAAATCAAGCCCATGAATAACGCCCGCTTTGCTAAGTAATACGCTAGCTCTTAACGCTTGGTTTATTTTCAAACGTTTACGTGTGCCAAAAAGCATGGCTTTACGCTGATCTAACAAAATAGCCAAAGTAGGGCGAGAATCCGCATAATACGTTTTCACAAAGGTTTCTTGTGAGCGCGCGCTTAATCGCCAGTTAATTGATCGAGGGTCGTCACCATTTTGGTAAGGGCGACTTTCGGCATAGTCATTACCGCTACCCAATATGCGGCTATTGAGTTGGCCTGCCTGTTGGGTTTGCTGTTTATCGCTTGCGGCGGTGGATGTGTTAATTTTCTCTGCTAGAGCTTGTAAATCGTGAAGCTCTTTTTGATTAAGCCAACGGGTTTCGGTGGGCAAGGCGCTTCTTTTAAAAAAAGATAGGCTCAAGGAACTGCAACCGTAGTAATAATTTGTTGAATAATATCATCTGCAGTGATATTCGCTGTACGCGCGGTATGACCAAGCACCAAACGATGACGCAAAACATCAGGTGCGATGGCGATAATATCTTCGGGGATAACATAATCTCGACCTTTCAAATACGCCATAGCGCTACTGGCGCGCAACAAGGCAATTGAAGCACGTGGTGAAGCCCCTGCGCGTAAAAATTCTGCCCAGTTATCATCGCATTCTGCCGGCTGTACTTTTTCTAAATGCCTCGTCATGCCAACCAGCTTGACGATATATTCTTCGAGCACTTGTTTTACGTGAATTTCTGCCACTTCTCGTCGAGCATTGAGTACGGTTTCAGGTGTGATTGGGCTTAATGAGGTGTCTTTATCAGCCCCAAAGTGGTGCTGCCTATCACGCTGTAAAATCAGTAATTCATCTTCAGCGCTAGGGTAGCCCAAAACAATATGTAGTAAAAAACGGTCAAGTTGTGCTTCGGGCAGCGGGTAAGTTCCGCTTTGCTCTAGCGGGTTTTGGGTTGCCAGCACCATAAATAATTCAGGCAAGTCACGGGTTACACCACCGACTGTGATTTGCTGCTCTTGCATAGCCTCTAATAATGCAGATTGAACTTTGGGTGGGGCACGGTTTATTTCATCAGCGAGTACGATTTCATGAAAAAGCGGGCCTTTAACAAAATGAAAGGCGCTATCCTTAGGTGAAAAAATATCACTGCCGGTTAAATCAGCAGGCATTAAATCGGGGGTGAATTGAATCCGCTGAAAAGAGGCTTGAATACCGTTAGCAAGGGCAGTAACGGCTGTGGTTTTAGCCAGCCCTGGTAAACCTTCTAAGAGTACATGGCCACCGGTTAACACACCAATAAGCAATCTATCGAGCAAGTTTTCTTGCCCGATAATGGCGGTTTTGAGGTGTGTACGTATTTGTAAAAAGTCGGTTTGAGTCTGCATGAGCTGGATTATAGAGTATTTCTATTTTTCTAGCTTGAAACAGGCGCTATTAATAAGCGATTTTTAAACGCCTCATAAGCATTAAACCAGCTAAAACTAACCACGACATGCCTCCACTACCACTGCTAGAGCCACCGCCGCTTTCTACTTTAGTCACTTTAAACTTTAAGACATTGGTGTTATTGCTAGTATTGCTATCATTTTCTGCGCCCGTGACTTGTACGGCATTACTTACGTCGCCCGTTTTGGTTACTAAAAGTGTTAAAGCAATGTTCTTGGTAGCCCCAGATTTGAGGGAGCTCACTGTACATTCTACTTTTGAGGCACTACTTTTTTTACAGCCAGAAGGTAGCGTTGTAGGAAGCTTTAAACCTGCAGAAAAGTTACTCGTCATGACTACTTTAGTTGCTGTGTCAGGGCCTGCATTTTTTAATGCAATGCTGAAGTTAATGCTGTCATTTGATTGTGCGCTAACCTTGACCGTTTGAGACACTTGCAAATCAATAGCCGCAGGTGCTTTAATTTTTCCGCGTCTATAAACTACGCCTGCGTAAGCGTCACCAAGCCATTTAGTAGCGGCAGAACCTTTTGCCAAATTTTTAATGTACAAAGAATAGCCTGTGGTGTTTGAGTCTTTTACCGAATAAACAAGTGATTTGTCATCTCCGGTAAGTGATGGCAGAGAATACTTGTCTGTTTCTGCTATCTTAGTGATTTCACCGGTAGATGCATCAGCGGTCACAACACTATTCATCTTTGTTTCGGTATTGAAAATATCAAACGTCATTAAATTATTATTGATATTACTGAAGCTAGGGTAACCAACATTGGCATTATTTTGTGGTGGCACTAAAGCAATGGTATCACCTGTTTTAAGGTCGAGTGCATAAATGCTCCAAACCTCACGTTTATTACCACTGCTTAAACCTACATTATTGAGAGCGTCATAAACTAGATAACGATTACTTGCATTAAAGTCCATCGCATCGGCATAAACGATTTCATTACTTGATTCATCCAATTGAACCGCTTTTAATTTGTAATCTTTTGAATTTTTATCTTCATCAGGTTCATTTTGATCAATAACAGTAATTGAGGGTAACGCTTTTTTTGTAACTGAGTCTCTAAATATAATACTAATGTAACGATCATCAGGTGAAAAAGCTACTGCATGAAACATACCTTTATTGCCTATACACTTCTCATTCCCCGTCTTAGTTTCTACCAAGCACACATCATTTTCATCTGTAATAAATGCAGCTACGGTACCATCACCCGTTACCGCAGGGCGTTGTCCGTTCGACTTTGTATTACTTAAGAAAACAGGGTTATCATTGTCGAGGCCTTTTTCTCTTCGTCCAAGATGTATTGCGCCATCTTGCACAAATAATGTTACAACGGAGTCCGAAGAGCTTGAAGGCGTCCCTGTTGTTGGTGGAGGAGTGATTGGGTTATCGTAAATTTCTACGACATCAAAAGCACTTGCTGTGGCTTTTGATTGGGCTGAGTCTTTACCAAAAATATCATCCGCTGATTGTATGCAGGCACGACGTAAGTCTGAAAATTCTGAGCGAGGCAATAAATGAGTGGTGTTCGCACGATAAAAAACCTTCGCTGCATTATCAAAACCGATTGAGCTATTTAAGCCTTCAGCAAGTTGATAGAAGGCATAATTAATAATACTGCTATTAACATGCACGCCACCGTTATCTTGATCCGGCGTTAAGTCTTCATATTCACTCATTTTAGAAGGGTAGGGTCTGCCTAAGCCGCTATTAATCGAGCGAGGGTTTTTCATATTACGTAATACGGTTCTTAACTCCGTACCCATTGCCCAATCGTTGCTACCATAGGTGCGTCGCTCTGCTGCCTCCCCAAAAATATCAGACATCGACTCATTAATAGCGCCAGGTTGCCCTTGGTAGATAAGCTTAGATGAGGTTCCTGTTACTCCATGCGTTAGCTCGTGGGCAATAACATCCAGCGACGAGGTATATTTATCTCCATCGCCAAAGAACATCATTTTTGCTTTGCCATTCCAAAAAGCATTATCAAAATTATTACTTAAACGAACGACAGCCGTTATCGCGCCACCCTCTCCATCTAACGATTTTCGTTTGTGTTTTTCATTGTAGTAATCATAGGTTTCGGATAAATTAAAAGCAGCGCTTACGCCCTCGTCAAGCCAACCACTGTTCTTAGAACTTGAGCTGATACGGAATAAATCAGGAAAAGGGTCATTTTCAATGTCCGCAGGTTCGTTTCGTGCATCAATTATCGAGATTATTCCTTTAGTCTCATCGGGGTCAAAAGCATCTTGTGTAGCAGCGTCATACATATCTTTACTGGTATCATGCAAAAAGTACTCACCGCTTTTTTGCCAAACGTTAAGGTTACGTGTTTTGCCTAAAACATCTTCACCACCTCCCTTGACGTTTTCGGTATGAATGTTGTTATAGCTGAGAATTACCCCACCTGTTTGTGCATTGATTAACACCACCAATTGTTTAGCGATTGATACATCAAGTTCTAGTTCCCAAGCAAGTACAGGGATAAAGGTATCTTTGTCTGCATAGATAACCAGTTTGCTTTCAGACTTAATTGAGTCTGCTTGCTCGTCAGCTAATAAAGCGGTAATTGCACGACTAACGGCTTCATCATGGCCAATGGTTGGCGTGATAGAAAGATTACTCGGTGATGGTATGTATTTTCCACTTAAGCTGGTAAGGTCACCGTATAAATTGCTATGCGTTACCAGGCCAGATTTCCAAACAGGGACGCCTTTAAATTGTTGGCTAAACCTTGTGTGGTATTGACCTAAATCATCTTGATGAAGGTTAGTTTGCACCAGCTCTGTTTCGGGCGACTCTAACTTTAAAAGTTGCTTGTACTTATCAAAAAAAGCCAAGTTTTTACTTTTTATAAAGCTATCATCTGGCGTGAACCGAATGCCATAAGAGCCCTGTGCGCTCAGCCAGTTATCATTAGAAATCCCATTTATAAATGTCGGTACTCCTAAGCTATCTCTGTTTATTTTTAATAAACTGCTTGCACCTTCTTTCTTTCCAAGTTGGAATGACAATTGTTTATTGCTTCGCTGAGTAAAGGTGTTTACTAAACTATTTTTAGCAGTGTTATTCTTTATCGGCATGAAAGACGTACTGCCAGTGGAAGTTTGTTGGCTTAGTTTTCGTTGCTGTTTGTATAAATCTTTAAACGCCTTAACGAGTTTTCCTTTGTCACTATTGTCTGTCAGTAATTTAAAAGGGGATATTCCTAGGTTGTCATCATTTGGTAAAGGATTATTAAATGTGTTCATTTGGGGCAAAGGTGCTGCCGATAAACTTAAAGAGAAGCCTAGTAGTGACGTAAACGCTAAACTAAAAAAAGTTATTTTCGTCTTGTGATAAGAGGCGGTTTTCGTTGAAAGCATGTGAATCCTTTAAATTTTATTGTATTAGCGTAACGTTTGAATGTTCGATTGACGATTAAGAATGTCACCGGTCATTGCATCAATGATATATGTATAACTGGCAAGTTTAGCATGACCAACGGGTTGAAGCTCATAAGCCAGACGGGGAGTGGTTTCAGTTAAAGGGTAAATAATTTTAGCCAGTTTATAATTTTTATTTGTTATGTTTGGATCAATAGCTGACATTGTTTGAAACAATGCATCGCTGCTCATGCCTGCCTTAATATCAATATTATCAGGCGTAGGAAAATACTCGCCGCGTACAATCTGTAACTCACCTTGGCGATTAAAGTGCGCTGAGATTATCCCGTTCCATACAGGTATACCTTGATAGACTTGAGCCAGCTTAATACGCGTAAACCCAAGGTCGTCTGTTTTATTAGAAAGAGTTTTAAATTCAGCTGCAGGATTTTTGATTAAAAAATCTTTGCGGTGTCGTTGTAAAAAGCTAACAGCAACTTCTTCCAATGTTTGTGAGTTAGTCGTTTTCTTGTAAAGTAACAAGCTCGGGTTGTTATCTTTTAACAAGCTAATCGTATGATTTTTAGGGTTTCTTTTTAACAAAAATTTTTCTGATAGTGTTTGCATAGGCTTTAGCTGCTTGCTATTCACATCGCTTGTGTGACTAGCGCAAGCTGATAGTTGCGCTAGGCTAATTAGGAATAGGATTCTAACAAATATCATATCAAGGCTAGTTTATTTAATTTTAGAGACTTTGTCACGAGTCGGTGGCGAAAGAAAAAGCGGATGAAATTTCACTAATGGTGGCGGAAAATGAAGCTAATAACGAGTATTAGCAAGTTTTTCAACGAAAAGCAGTGGAATTTCAGTCATTTTTACTCGTCACTCGGTTCCTGCAAAGGTCTCTCAATGTTTATCTTATAATTAGGTTTAGTAATAATGATACATTATCATATTTTTAGAATTTTCTTGGCATAATTTATAATCATTACTATCCACGAATAGGCATACATTTTGATGAAATTAATAACACTCTTTTTGCTCTTTTTTATGGTTGCTTGTAACAGCAGTGAGGAAGATAAAAACTCCAGTACTGACAATACCGTAACAGCAAATATCACTGCAGTAGCAGTCCAAGGCAATGAAGCTAACTATACCTTTAACGTAACGATTAAAAGTGATGAAACTGGCTGCGACCAATATGCAGATTGGTGGGAAGTTCTAAAAGCAGACGGAAGCCTAGTTTACCGTCGCATTCTGGCGCATTCTCACCCCAATGATCAGCCGTTTACGCGCTCGGGAGGGCCGGTAAAAATTACTCAGGACGAAACGCTTTATATACGTGCGCATATGAACAAATTGGGCTATGTGGGTGATGTGTATTCAGGTACTGTGGATGAAGGCTTTGTTAAAATCGAAAGTTTACCTGACTTTCCAAGCAGCCTAGATAAGCAAGAACCATTACCAACGGGTTGTGCTTTTTAGCATTATGAATTATGCACAGGCAGTACAAAAACCTGCCAAATATAATTAGTATGTGCATAATCTGATAAGGGCTATATAATCAATCTTTCTATCCATCACACTTAGGAACCCCAATGAGTGCTAGTGAAGGCTGTACAGATGACAGTTGTGATTTAAATGAATTACCCGATATTGCCAATGAACCCCACGAAGGGCCTAACGCACCACTAAGCTGGGTGGGCATGAGCGAGATTGAACTGCCTGTGCATATGTTGAACGGCAAAGGCGTAAAAATCCAATCCGTTGCGCGTGTGCAAGCTTATGTGAATTTAATTGATCGCAAGAGCAAAGGCATTCACATGTCGCGACTGTACTTAGCCGTTGATGAGATTTTAAGTGACAATGTGTTAACCCCTGCCTTGTTACAAAAGGTGGTACAGCGTTTTGCGGAATCACAGGAAGGTATTAGCGATAGCGCTTATTTAGAATGCCGTCTTGAATTTTTTGAGCGCCGTGATGCGCTGATTAGTGATAATACGGGTTGGAAAAGTTATAAAGTTCGCCCGATTACGTCATTACGCAAAGGGGTGTTAACTACTGAGTTGAGTGTGGAAATCCCCTATTCATCAACCTGCCCCTGTTCTGCTGCATTAGCACGCGACTTGATTCAACAAGGTTTCGAAAAGCAGTTTGGTAACATTGATGATAACAGCACCGTAAACGCAAAAGACGTACATGAATGGCTTGGTACTAAAGAAGGTATCTCAGCTACACCGCATAGCCAGCGTAGCTTGGCGCAAGTGCGGGTCAAGCTTTCTGACAAGGTAAAAGATTTGCCTATTTCACGCCTTATTGATCAAATTGAAGATGCACTTAAAACACCTGTACAAGCCGCTGTAAAGCGTGAAGATGAGCAGGAATTTGCGCGTTTAAATGCTGAAAATTTAATGTTTTGTGAAGATGCTGCAAGACGTATTCAAGCAGCTCTAAGGCAAGATAATACGTTGGATGATTTTTGGATTCGCGTAAACCATATGGAAAGTCTGCATCCGCATGATGCGGTTGCTATTGTAACCAGTGGTGTCGAGGGGGGGTATCGTGATGATCCTCGAGAGTTTCCTCATTAGAGAGGCTTACTCGCTAAATTCAGATAGCTAAACCCTCTGTTTTCTTTAAAATAGAGGGATGATTCAAGATCAACTACAAGGACTTATTTTACCGCCTCCAGAAAATGGTTTTAACCCTGTTCTATGGTTGGGCTTATTTTTATTGGTCGCTCTTTTCGGTTTGGCGTTTTGGCGATGGAGAAAATCACAAAAATCCGCCTTACTTAAAGCTCGCAAAGCGCTTGATTTATTAATCAAAAGTGCATCATCAAGCACAGTAGCACCTTTTCGTAACAACACTTTAAATAATAATCAAGCTACCGCGATTAAATGCAGTCAAATTCTCAGTGCCGGTTTTGGGGTTAAGCGCCTAGATCAATATAAGCCCGAAAATGCTAATCAATGGCAGTCTTTTTATCAAAAATTAATTACCCTGTGTTATTCGAATGATTCAAATATCGAGATTAATCTTTTATTACAAGAGGCAAAATATTTCTTGTTAGCGATCAATGTGGGGGATAAATGAATCAGGGGTTTCAACTGATGCAGCCTTATTGGCTTGGGCTGATCATACCTTTGTGGTTGTATTTTTTTTGGTGGTTTCGACAAACAACAAAAAGCAGCCACTCGATCGCCGATGTTAACCTACCTATCAATAATCACTACTACCACCCCTTAGTCAAACAACTTATTGAATCCAATAGTTTTACTAACAATAAAAAAGTAGTAACACAATCGTGGGGTAAATTTTGGTGGTTAGGTTCAGCTATTAGTGCCCTGATTGTTGCACTTTCGCACCCCATAATGGTAGGTGAGCGTTTGCCTGACCCACCTCCTGAGCGTGATCTCGTCTTTCTTGTTGATACCTCTGTGAGCATGCAATTAAAAGACTATAGCTTGAATGGCAGCCCGATTAAGCGCATGGATTTGTTGAAAAATCTTTTAAACGAATTCACCGTTAAAATGGCCGGTGAGTCAATTTCAATCATTGTATTTGCAGAGCAGCCTTATCTGCTGGTTCCACTAAGCAATGATGAGTCCCTGATTCGTCGACAGTTATCCCGCATTACCACAACACTCGCGGGGCGTTATACCGCTGTGGGTGATGCCTTGTTGCTTGCTTTGAAAGAGGCTAATAAACAAAGGCAACGCCATCAAACCTTTATTTTATTTACTGATGTAGATAATTCATTAGGTAAAGTTACTCCACAAGCCGCAGCACAGTTAGTGGCTGAGAATCATATCCCTATTTTTACCATTGCCATTGGCTCTACCCAGCAAGATAAAAATAAAGCGGTAGAAGGTGGTTTATATCAAGGGGTGGATTTAAATTTATTAAACCATCTAGCAGAAATTACAGGGGGTAAAAGCTACCAAGCGAATGATAGTAATGCGGTTAAGCATGCCTTGAAAAATATTTTAGAACAACGCCAAAATCAAGCCGAAATAATACCCCGTTATGAGCGCGAAAGTTTATACCTTTACCCGCTTTTGTTTGGTCTGGGCTTACTACTTATATGGCAGCTAACTCGTTTACTTGCTCAGCGGGGTAAGGCTGGTGTTTGAGTTTTTGTCTAGCTTAGAGTGGCGCGAACCTTGGTGGTTGCTGGCGATGTTGCAACCCTTACTTTTGTGGGTATGGTTATATTTGAAGCAACGAAAAAATCGACAACATTTTGCTGATGAACATTTATTGCCGTGGGTGCAAATACAGACAAAAAAAACAGTTTGGCAAAAAATATTCTCAAGAAATACCGCTTATGTCTTAGCATGGTTACTGTTTGCAGTATCACTGGCGGGGCCACGCCAAACGGAACAAGCTTCTCAATCACATAATAATACTGTGCTAGATATTATGTTAGTGGTGGATGTATCGCTTTCCATGCAAGCAACTGATGTTACACCCTCACGGTTACGCCGTGCTGTTTTAGAGATTTATGAGTTTTTATCATTGGCTAAAAATACTCGCGTGGGGATAACTGTTTATGCGGGTAGGCCACATTTATTAGTACCTGTAACGGCTGATTTTAAAGCCCTAACGTTTTATTTAGATTCACTGGATACTTTGCAACTTCCCACACGAGGTAGCGATAGCATCCAAGCATTAAACTTTGCAAAAGATGAACTGCTCGCTAATAAAACTCCCTATAAACAAGCAATAGTTTGGATGACTGATGGTGATATTAAGGTTGATCAATCAAACGCATTAAAAAATAAGGTGCAAAAAATCAGTGCCCAAGGAGTAGATACTTATATTATTGGTTTAGCAACTGAAGAAGGTGCTGGTATACCATTAGGAGATGGCAGCTGGCTAGAAAACAATGCCCAAGCCGTCATTTCGATACTAGACGGAGCCCTTTTAAAGACTATAGCTCAGGCAGGAAACGGTCGTTTTAGCATGGTCAAAAATGATGATAGTGAATGGCAAGCACTCTATCAGCAAGGCATCATGGAAAAGATCAAAATAATAAACAGTGAGGAAACAGGGCAATGGCATGAACTGTTTCAATGGACACTTTTTCCTGCTATTTTATTATTAATCATGGCCTTATTTCCCTTAGGTTTGACAAAAAAACCGCTGAATTTGGTGTTATTTTTACTATTTTTCTTGTCTCTCTCCATTCCCCACCCTCCCGTCTACGCCGATCAAATTAGCGACAAACAAGATTACCGATTATCAATTAAGCAGGGCGTGAATGCCTACAAAAAGAAACAATTTCAAGCTGCAAAAACCCCGTTTATTGAAGCTGTTCTGAGCGCAAAAACAAAACAACAACGCGCCGTAGCATTGCATAATTTAGGTAATACGCTCTTTCAAAACAGCGACTACGCACGCGCAGCCGAAGTATTTACCGATGCTTTACGCTATGCACCCAAACAGCAACAAAGCATTAATAATCAAAAACTCAGCATCGCGATTACTATTGAATTAGAAAAGCGCCGTCAGCAACTATTAAAACGCGGCAACTTAAATAACCCTAATGATAGTTCGCCATTGTTTGATCTACCCGAACAAATTCCTTATATGCTCAACACCAAAGCGGTAAACTTATTAAAAGCGAGCCTGCCTAAACTGCCTGATGCCGACTTGAACCAATTATTAGCTAAAAATATTGAACAGTTTAAGTTGCTACAAGGGCAATCACAAAAAACACTGAAACAAGAAAAGCAGGAGTATGACCTTGAGCAAGCCAGAATTTATTTTATGGGTTTAGAGGAGCAGCAATCCAACCAGCTATGGAAACGACTTTTCGAAATAGAAGAAGGTTTTCCAGGTAAGCTTAGCAAGCCAAAAGATATCCCAGGGGTTCGTCCATGGTAATTTTTCCAGAATCTTTAACACGACAAAATATTTCATTGAAAAAAGGCGAAACACTTTTTAATCAAGGTGATTCAGTTGAACGTATTTATTTCATCAAGAAAGGTAAAGTTAAACTTATTAGAAGTACTATAGATGGTACGGCTGTAGTGCTCCACACAGGGCTAGCTTCTGAAACTATCGCAGAGGCTTCATTATTTTCAGAGCATTACCATTGCTCAGCACAAGCAGATGTTGTCACTTCATTGCAA
Source organism: Thiotrichaceae bacterium (assembly GCA_026989335.1). Classification (GTDB taxonomy): domain Bacteria; phylum Pseudomonadota; class Gammaproteobacteria; order Thiotrichales; family Thiotrichaceae; genus Cocleimonas. The sequence continues at coordinate 30,363 of JALSJN010000044.1, read as the reverse complement.
AGTGTTGGCAAGCAAGCTCTACTGCAACATTTACAAGATAATCCTCAGGAGATGACGCAGCTATTAGCAATATTTTCACGTCAAGTAAGAGACTTACGTGCAATGAATGAGATTAAAAATATTCGCTCTGCAGAAGAACGTATTCTTGCCTACTTACGCTGTAATATTAATGGCGATAGAATTATTAAGTTAGAGCCATCTTTAAAAGAACTCGCCCACCATATTGGTTTGGCGCATGAAACTTTTTATCGAGCACTTAAAAAGCTTGAAGTAAATCGTTCTATCCTACGTAATAAGCATGAGATTAAATTACTCTAATTATATGATTCTAATCATACGAGACTTGTTTTTTATCACGTATAGTTTCTCTATTACCAACTAGGAGGAAACACAAAATGAAACATACAAGAATAATTTTTATTACACTTTTTACTTTATTATTTTCACTCAGCAGCTTTACGACATCCGCTGAAGAAGATAAAAGAAAGTTAGTAGAAATGCCAAAAATGATGCAACAGCATCAACTCGCTAATATGCGCGATCATCTTAAAGCTATTAATGAAATTCTAATGAATATGGGTAAAGGTGACCTTGATAAAGCGGCTGATATAGCAGAGTATCGTTTGGGGATGAGCTCTTTATCACTGCATGGAGCAAGCCATATGGCTAAAGTCATCCCCAAAGAAATGGGAGCTATCGGCACAAGCATGCACAAAGCAGCCAGCCGCTTCGCACTTAAAGCGCAAGAAGGTGATGCACTGCCTGCCTATAAAGTATTGCAAGAAGTTACGGCTGCATGTGTGGCTTGTCATGCGGGTTACAAAACACATTAGTTTGACAAGGAGGACTTCTTTAAGGAACTCCTGATTAAGTCCAAGATTCATGAGAAAAATAGCATAATCCAAAGAAAAGGGTTATTCAATGAAACAACAAAGGGTAATTAATGTCAATTTGGCTATCGGAAGACACGTTATAAAGGACTTGAAAAGAATCGGGTTCAGGTAATGACGTTGCTGGGTGGCAAACTTATACATGCAACGAAAACAGCTACTGGGATAAATCCGTCTATTAACCGCAAAAAGGCGGTTTGATGGGTAAGAAAATATAAAAATAGATAGAAACAGGGCACATTATGTGTGATTTTTTAAAAATTGATCTGAAAACTAATATTCTTAAAATTAGTAGCTTGATCAGTCATTCCTTAAGGAAGACTGATTAAGCCCAATTATTTTATGCTGACGTGACTAGAATTATCCTGATTTTCCACGGAGTTAGCGACAATAGAGTGGCTATTCTCGTTCACTTCCTGAAAAATAAGAACAATTCTATCTCAACCTAGAAGCAACTGGACTTGATCCGTCTCTCCTTAAAGAGAAGCAGCCGCTAATTTCTTTAATTGCTTCTTTTCTTTACGGCGCATTCCTGCTAAGTAGAGGGTAGGGATAGCAAATAATGTTAATAGTGATGAGAAGCCAACGCCCCATACTATCGCCGTTGCAACAGGCCCCCAGATAAGTGAATGCCCACCTAAACCTGTTGCCAATGAAAATAAGCCTGCAATGGTCGTAAGCGTCGTAATCATAATCGGGATAACTCGTCGGCGAGATGCATAGATAATCGCATGGACTACGCTCATCTTAGCTTCTAGCCGGTCATTTGCAGCTGAAATAAGCACAATCGCAGCATTAACAGCAATGCCGGTGAGTGCCACTATGCCGTAAAGCGTATACAAACTCAGCGGGTTTCTGGTGACTAGTAAGCCCAAAATAACGCCTGTAAATGCTAGCGGAACCGTGGTTAAAATAATCATCGGCTGGAAGTAGCTTTTAAATTGCGTGCCCAAAATCAAATACATAATACCTACGCCAAAGAGCATTAATTGAGTTAATGATGAAATGCTGTCATTAATGTCATCCAGCTGTCCGGTAAAATCTAAATTGATGGTGGGGAACTGATCTTTAATTTTATCCCAAGCATCCACCATCATTTTATTGGCGGTTACCGTATCGAGCTGACATTTTGAATAATCGCGGTCATCGCCCAATAGTGCAGGACGTAGCCGACATGTCATGAAATCTTCTTGTTGGCGTTGTTCGATATTGGCTTCCAAGGTAATAGCGCGTCGAAAGTTATAGTGGCGGATATTACCTAGTGATACTTTACGCTCTTGAATCATAAGCTGACTTAGTGGAATGCTACGGGATACTCCTGCCACATTATTATTTTTCACCGGCATTCTAAAGTTAAGTAACTCGCCAATATCATGCCCATTCAGTTGTTCAGCACGTACTCGAATTTGTAGCTTTTCACCGTTATCTTGCATTTCAGCGACGACTTCACCATCAACCAATAAGCGTATTGCGCGGCTTATGTCGATTGGGTTAACCCCCGCACGACGGATCGCATCATGGTTCATTTTTAGGGTTAGTTCCATCCGACCGGCGTGCGCATCATCGGCGATGTCTTTTATACCTTGGATTTGATTGAGTATTTTCTTGAGTGCATCACGCGCTTTTTCAATGGTTTTATAGTCATCGCCACGAATTTTTACACTAATGGGTTTGCTTACCGGTGGGCCACCTGCCAAAGGTAGAAATGAGACATTGTTTGGGCCAACTACGCGGGTAACTTCATCACGCATTTCATCAATAATTACATTTACTGCGCGAGCGCCATTTTCCATCGGCTGTAAACTCACTAGAATTTGGCCATATTGATCGCCAAAGAGCTGCTCTGTTTCAGTAAACATGACACCCGTATAACTGGCTACTGCACGCGCATCTTTTTCTTTAAGATATTTTTTTATGACTCGTTCTACATTGAGTGTGGCACTGAGTGTCTTATCTAACGGGGTTGAAGGTGGCATCGACACATTCACGTAAAACAAGCGCAAACTATCGGATGCGAAAAAATCTACCTTCACCATTCCTGCTGCTAAAGCACCTATGGCAGTGGCGAAAGCCAGAAATATCGAGAGTAATGTGAGTTTCGGCCAACGCAGTGCTTTAATTAAAAGTTTAGAATATTTAAGTTGGACCCAGTGAATAAAGGATTCACGCCAACGCTGAATGCGTGATTTCTTAGTAAAGTCTAAATTCGCACCATGAACATGTGAGGGAAGCATCCAAAAGGCTTCAACTAAGCTAATGGTTAAGGCAAGTGTGACCACAATCGGCACGACTTGCATAAATTTACCTAGTATTCCTGGAACTAATGTCAGCGGTAAAAAGGCTGCGATGGTCGTTAGCACTGCTGTCGTTACAGGCTTAGCAACTTCCCCCATCGCCTCACGCACCGCTTGTAAAGAGTCCATGCCGCGTTGTAAGCGATAATAAATCGCCTCGACTACCACGACCGCATCATCCACCAACATGCCGAGTACAATAATAATACCCAGTAAAACCATGATGTTTAAGGTTTCTCCCATTGAGGCAAGAATCAAAAAAGTCGCAGCTAAGATGAATGGAATACCAATCGTAGTGAGCAGTGAAATATGTGTCCCTAAAAACAGCCAAACGACAATCAAGACGAGTAACAAACCAATCAGTGCGTTATTCTGCATAATGTTGATTGCGCTGGTTGTCGGAAGTGTTTGATCATCTAGCAAACTAATGGTAACGCCGCTACTTTGGGCTAATTTATTTTGCTTACCCATCCATGTGTTAAGGCGTTCAACCAGCTTAATGACATTGGTATTATCTTGTTTAAGTACCGATAATAAAACCGCTGGCTTGCCATTTATGCGTACTTCTTGGCTGCCTTTTTTACGCATTCTTTCAATGTTGGCAACGCGGGATAGAGGGATTTCACCTGCTACGCCTTGTATCGGTAACTGCGCAATAATGGCGGGGTCGCTGTCTTTCCCTGCAATGCGAACTAACCAACTTTGGCCTCCAACATTAGTGGTACCTGCGGAACTGTCTTGAAACCAAACCTTGATGGAATCGGCAAGTTGCCCAGGGGTTAAGCCGAGTGATTCTAATGCTTCAGGAATAAAGCTAATGCGAATTTCTGGCTTATCCAAAGCGACGGCATCGACGCGATCAACCCCTTTTATTTGCTCAATCGCTTCACGCGCTAGTTTGGCTTGACGACGTAAGTTTTCATCATCCGCATTTGACGTTAGCGCGATCATTGCTGCGGGGAAGGCATTGCCTGTGGTAATTTCTAGTATCTTGGTATCAGTCGCTTCTGTAGGTAACAGGGATTTAACACTTTGTAGTTTACGGCGTAAATCTGTTAAGCGTTTTTCGTAGATTTTTTCAGGTAAGTCGTTAAAGCGCACCAGTATGGTGGATGAGCTTTCGCGGCTATTACTGGAGACAAACATCATGTCGGGCGTGCCGTTGATGACATCTTCGAGTGGGTCGGTTACACGCTTTTCAACATCCGCAGCCGAAGCACCGGGAAAGCCTGTAGCAACGACAATCCAGTTAAAATTAATGGTTGGGTCTTGCTGGCGTGGCATGCTTTGATAGGCGAAAAAACCTGCCACCAATATCAAAATAAAGGTCAGGTTTGCAAATACGTTGTTTTGTATTAAACGAGAGTACATTTTTCCTGCTGAAGTGTTAGTCAGATGAGTTTAGTTGTTAATTTTTACTTGCTGAGTATCTTTTACTCGGTAGCGATTCTTAACAATAATGGCGCTATTTTCTGGCAAGTCAGCTTTAACGGCTTGTCCTTCGTTAGCGTTGATTAAAGGGTGAAATTTGGCCTTACCCACGCCCTCTATAATATCTTCAGCAAGCATCACACCCAGCTGGTTGTTACGCCTGAGTATATATTCGGCAGGAATCAGTAGGTCCTTACTGCGCCAAATAATTCGCCCCGACATGCCCGCTGCAATCTTGGTAGCTTTTGGCAAGGATAAACGTACTTCTTGAGTGCGGGTAGCTTCATCAACGGTTTGAATAATGCTGCGTACCACGGTTTTAAATTGTTTGTCACCCGCAATAAACTTTAATAGTGGTGAGTCATCAAGCATCTGCACTTGCGCGGCAGAAAGCTGAGTTTTAATTTCGAGTTTGTTTTTCTGCATGATCTGAAACAGGGGTGTACCCGCTGTTACCAGTTGGCCTTGTTGAACTAATCGTTTGGTTATTTGACCTGAAAAAGGGGCGCTAATTTTACAGCGGTTAATGGCTAATTTAGTGGTTTCAATGGCGACTTTTTTGAGTTCAATATCTGCTATCGCAGCTAGCTTGCCTGATTCTGCTTTCTCAAAAGTTTCTCTGGGGATGATTCTTTTAGCCAGTAAATCCTGATTACGTTTGTATTGTTTACTGGAATAATTAAGCTGGGTCTTAGCTATATGCAAACTTGCTTCAGCTTGTTTTTTTGCTAACAAATAACTACGACAGTCAAGGGTCACGAGTCGCTTTCCTTTTTTCACCTCATCGCCTGTTTCGCCTTCAATCATCATAGCTCTACCCGTAATTTCCGCACTAATTGTCGAGTGATTTAAGCTAATTACATTTGCTGGGGCGCTATTTTCAGCACTCATGAGAAGTGTTGATAAGGGTTTTGTTGTCACGGAAAGTAGCTCACCCTTAGTTTGCTCAGCCTCTGCTAAGGCATGACTAAAGCTAATACTGCCAAATGCTATTAGCACTATTGGCAGCAATACTGGTGAAAGTGATTTTAATGATTTTGTCATGATAGTTTCAATCATAGTCATACCAACTGGTATGTCAACAAAATGCCTATAAATAAAGCACTTAATGGATCATTTAACGATAAACTTTTAGCGTTTTAATGGATGATATTTCAATAGGTGTGACCGCTGTCCCCCCATTTATACGACGGTAAAGCATCGCATCGCGGCCATTAACTTGTTGGAGTTGACCGACGATAATACGACCTTTAGTGGTATGAATCTTAAGTGACTTGCCGATGAGTGAATTGATGCTCTCAATACTAACAACATGATATTTAGGTGCTGCAGGAATAGGTGTTGTGTTTTTTTGTATTGTTTTCGAGTTTTCTATTTCCCCTTTTGGTAATAGCTCAAGTTCAGTAACCATGGGCTCGTTTGCTTCATCATCATGCACTTCCTCTTCAGGAATGCCGATTTCAGTAGTTTCAATAAGCTCTGTACCGTTAACCATTGAACCGACCATCATGGTATTGCTTTTTGCGCTATCTGTAACTGAGCTAATCACTTTATTTAAAGACTTACCGCTTATAAGAACAGCAGCAATAGAGGTCGCGAGAATAATAACCACATTAGCAATATTGGTCGCAACAGCAGCGCCCCAGCTCATTTGATTAATAACTTTAAAAGCAATACTGGATAATAAAATCATTGCGCCAAAGGTAATGCCAAGCATTATCATCGGCTCAAGTCCAACAACATAAATATTCAGCGTGATGTAAGTAACTACTGCAATTAAAGCGCTTACAATGGAAGCGATGGTAATCCATTCTAAGCCAGCACGTTTAGCTAAAAGCATTTTAGCGATTTTACTGACAATGAATAGCGTAACACCAACTGCTACTAGTAGGGCTAGCATTAAGTACATAATTAATCCTTATTTTTATTATTCAGACCTTGATAACAACGTCTCTGACTTTCTTATTTTAAAGGGTTGTTGCTTAATTAGGGCTTAACGAGCTTTGCTACGCTTTCACTCGTGGTGATTATTTTCTCTGAAGGTGTGATTTTTGCCGTTACATGCTTATCAGAGCCCAGGCCATTTAATGCAAAAGAGCCAGCCAATGTGATTGTCATAATCGCGACACTAACAAAATTAGTGGTAATCGCACTAGGCCAACACATTTGATTAATCACCTTAAAGGCTATACTTGAAAGTAATAACATAATGGTAGCACTTATTACTAATACAGCCATAGGATGAAGATTAGTTAACGTTAGGCTAGGGTCTATAACAGAACGGTCTAGCCAAGCGATGACAAAGGTAAGGCCGATATACGTTGTAAATGCTATCAGAGCGCTTCCCAAAGATGCGAATAAAATCCATTTGATTTCAGGGCGCTTTGCAAGAAAGTAGTCAGCAATTTTACTAACTAAAAACAGAGTGATTGTAATTGATACGAGTAATGAGAGTGTTAAAGTCATAAATAGCCTTATTTATTAGTATTATTAATAAGGTTATTGTATATGGTGGTTCCTGAATTTGAGCTTAATCCAATTGCTCGATTAAAAAAATTAAGCAGAAGTTTTACGTGCTGACAAATCCTTAGCAAAATCCAACATCCGTTGGGTAGATTTTAGCGCTTTGACTCGTACAGCTTCATCAACCAAAATTTCATTGTTGCCGGTTTTTAAAACCTCTAATAAATTATGCAAGCCGTTCATTGCCATCCACGGGCAATGAGCGCAACTCGTACAAGTTGCACCTTCACCATGAGTAGGGGCTTCGATAAACTCTTTGCCGGGAGCTTGTTGTTTCATTTTATAAAAAATACCGTTATCGGTGGCGACTATAAAGCGTTTGTTAGGTAGCTCCTTGGCTGCATTGATAATTTGTGTGGTTGAGCCAACCACATCGGCAAGAGCAATGATTTCTTCGGGGGATTCTGGATGAACTAATACTGCAGCATCGGGATTTTCTTCAATTAATTTACCGAGTGAACGCGTTTTAAATTCGTTATGTACAATGCAATCACCTTGCCAGCGTAGCATCTCAACGCCTGATACTTTTTCAATATAGCTGCCTAAATGCCTATCTGGCGCCCACAATACTTTTTTGCCTTGTTTGCCTAGCCATACGACTAAATCCAAAGCAATTCCAGAGGTAACAACGTAGTCTGCACGGGCTTTTACATCGGCGCTGGTGTTGGCATAAACGACCACCGTATGATCGGGGTGTGCGTCACAAAACGGCGCAAAATCTTCAATCGGGCAGCTTAAATCGAGTGAGCACTCTGCATCCAATGTTGGCATTAACACGCGCTTTTCGGGGCTGAGGATTTTTGACGTTTCGCCCATAAAGCGCACACCGATAACAATTAATGTTTTAGCAGGGTGATCCTTGCCAAACTTAGCCATATCTAAAGAATCTGAAATATAGCCGCCTGTTTCTTCCGCTAGTTCTTGCAGCTCTTGATCAACATAATAATGTGCAACCAGCACCGCATCTTGTTCAATTAGCAACTGTTTGATTTCATCTTTTACGGCTTCTTTTTCTTCTGCCGAATAATGCGGCCGCAGACCTTCAATTTGGGCGGTAACAGGGGTATCAAATGTAGGAATTATTGGTGCTTGTGCTGACATAGTTCTATACTACTTTTTAATTAATAACCTAAAGCATACCCCAATTTATGTCAGATACAAACACTACAAAACCGCTTGTTCTTGTAGATGGCTCATCCTATTTGTTTCGAGCCTTCTTTGCACTACCTGCTTCATTAACTAGCCCTGATGGTATGCAGACCAACGCCATTCACGGCGTGTTAAATATGCTGGATAAGTTACGTAAAGATTACGAGCCAGAAAATATGGTGGTAATTTTTGATGCCAAAGGTAAAACATTTCGTAACGATATGTACCCTGATTACAAAGGAACGCGCCCGCCAATGCCTGATGAGCTTCGTGATCAAATTGCACCATTACATGAAATTATCGAGGCGCAGGGCTACCCGATGATTATTATGCCAGGGGTGGAGGCGGATGATGTGATTGGTACGATGTCAGAATTGCATACGAAAAATAGTGATGGCTTAACTATAATTTCTACTGGCGATAAAGACATGGCGCAGCTGGTGAATGAAAGAGTTCACTTAATCAATACCATGTCGAATAGTTACCACGATACTCAAGGCGTAATTGATAAATACGGTGTGCGCCCTGAGCGTATTCGTGATTATTTAGCGCTGATGGGTGATAAAGCAGACAATATTCCAGGCGTTCCAAAAGTTGGCCCAAAGACCGCAGTTAAGTGGTTGGCTGAATATGGCTCACTCGAAGCGGTGATGGCGAACGCCGATAAGTTTAAAGGAAAAATTGGTGAAAGTTTGCGCGCATCGTTAGACTTTCTGCCACTTTCGTATGAATTGGTGACGATAAAATGTGACCTTGATGTGGATTGCTCGCCCGAATTTATAAGCTTTAATGAGCAAGACACACCTAAGCTGATTGAGCTTTACCAAAAATACGGCTTGCGTACACGCTTAAGTAAACTAGAAGGTGGTTTTGATACCCAACTTGCGCCTGTAATAACAAATAGTGATGGTTCGACCCAAGCGTATGAGCCACCTATTCCAGCAGTACCAGAAATTAAAGATGTTAATTATCAGACGATTTTAACAGAACAAGGTTTAGAGGAGTGGATTGTTAAATTAGAATCAGCCAAGCTGTTTGCTTTTGATACAGAAACAACTAGCCTTGCCTATATGGATGCGCAACTCGTCGGCATGTCATTTTGTATAGAGGCAGGTACAGCCGCCTATTTACCACTGACACACGATTATGTGGGTGCGCCTCAGCAACTGCCTTTTGAAGAAACATTAGAAAAGCTAAAACCTTTGCTACAAAATCCGACTAAACTCAAGGTGGGGCAAAATTTAAAATATGACCGTTCAGTATTACTCAATCACGGTATTGAATTAAAAGGTATTGCGCACGACACAATGTTGGAATCGTATGTGTTGGATTCCGTATCAACCCGCCACGATATGAACGCACTGTGTGAAAAGCACTTAAACCATACCTGCGTAAAGTTTGAAGATATTGCGGGCAAAGGCAAAAAACAACTCACCTTTAATCAAATTGGATTAGACCCAAATGAAGAAACGGGCTTTCAAGGCGCATCTTATTACGCCAGTGAAGATGCGGATATGACGATGCGGCTGCATAATTTCTTGTGGCCGCAGTTACGACCACGTCATCGTATGGCGCAACTTTATCGTGACATAGAGTTACCCTTATTAAAAGTGCTGTCTGATATTGAGCGCAACGGTGTCTTAGTTGATGCTGATATGTTAAGCAATCAAAGTGTTGAGCTGAATCAACGTATGGTCGAGCTAGAAACCAAAATTTATGCAGCAGCAGGTGAAGAATTTAATTTAGGCTCGCCCAAGCAAATTCAAGAAGTCTTTTTTAATGAAGAAAAACTCAATCTACCGATTATTACAAAAACTAAAAAAGGTCAGCCATCCACCGGTGTTGAAGTCTTAGAAAAACTAGCAGAAGAACACGATGTACCACGTTGGTTATTAGAGCATCGCGGTTTAAGTAAATTAAAATCAACCTATACTGATAAGCTACCCCAAGAGATTAATGATAAAACGGGGCGCGTGCATACTTCTTATCATCAAGCGATTACTGCGACAGGGCGACTATCATCAACTACGCCCAACTTACAAAACATCCCCATTAGAACCGCAGCAGGTCGACGAATTCGCCAAGCATTTATTCCGCCACAAGGTTTTAAAATACTTGCCGCTGATTATTCTCAAATTGAGCTACGCATCATGGCGCATTTATCTAAAGATGAGGGTTTGGTCAGTGCATTTTCAGAAGGTAAAGATATTCATCGTGCGACGGCAGCAGAAATATTTGAAGTCGCATTAGATCAGGTTGAAACCAATCAACGCCGTGCTGCTAAAGCAGTAAACTTTGGTTTAATTTACGGCATGTCTGCCTTTGGTTTAGCTAAACAGTTAAAAGTCTCACGCACCGAGGCGGCTGAATATGTTAAAAAATATTTTATGCGCTACCCCGGTGTAAAACATTATATGGAAGACACTCGTGAGCAAGCAAAAGAAGACGGTTTTGTTGAAACCTTATTAGGGCGCAGACTGTATTTGCCCAATATAAACGCGCGTAACGGCATGTTACGCCAACACGCCGAGCGTACTGCCATTAATGCGCCGATGCAGGGAACGGCTGCGGATATTATCAAATTATCCATGATTGCGGTCAATGACTGGTTACGCGAAGCCCATGCCAATCAAAGCACACAAACTAAAATGATTATGCAAGTACATGATGAATTGGTGTTTGAAGTAGCGGAAGGTGAACTACAATCAGTTGAAAAGATTATTATCGACAAGATGGTTAATGCTGCAAACTTGGCTGTGCCGTTAGTGGTTGATACTGGTATTGGTGATAACTGGGATGAGGCGCATTAGGTGAACGATCAGGCCGAATAATTTTAGCTTTCTAAAATGGTCGCTAAATTATAATTAAACGCTCCTTAACTTTCTACAGAAAACTCAATAACCCCATTATTGGCCGCGTCACTTTCATTGCTCGTGGTAGCATCTCTCGATGTGGTTTGATGTTCATAACCAGCTTGAGCATTACCCTCATCTTGACGAGGGCGTGGCATCGTATCACCATAAAGCGCCACATGATTTCGACCATTCTCTTTGGCAACAAACATAGCTTCATCCGCATACTTTAAGAGTTGGTCGAGTGTAATGATGCCATCAATATCATAATCGGCACCACCAATAGATAGGCTGAGTTTAATGGTATCTTTATGCCAAACAATCGGACTATTTTGTACGGTTTGGCGAAGCTTTTCAGCGTACTCAAAGAGTTCTTGTTGTGTTGGGTTTTCAATATACACCACAAATTCGTCACCACCTAAACGCGCAGGTAAACCGATGCCACGTGATGATTCATGGAGTATTTTTGAAATATGCTTCAGTGCTAAATCGCCTGCATCATGCCCATATTCATCATTAATGAATTTAAACTTATCTACGTCTATCAAAATAAGACCAATACGTTGATTACTGGCTTGCTGTAATATTTTTTCCATTTTCATTTCAAAATAACGGCGATTGGCTATTTTGGTTAAATGGTCTTTGGTGCTGATAGTGTATAAGTACTTATTGGTTGCAGTTAATTTAGCCGTTGCCTTTTGAATATCTTTTTCTAGACTGTAATTCATCTTTTTAACTTTATCACTCGATGCCGATAGCTTTTGAATTAATGCAGATATTGCTGCATACATTTGGCGAATTTCTAATGGCGCACTATCTGGGGCTTTACCTAGTGAGGTAAACGTTTCAGAGCGTATTCGTGCTTCACGGGCTTTAACGGCTAATTCATTTATAGGTGCGGTAATTTTTTGTGTTAGAAAATGAGCAATAATCAATGAAATTAAAATGCCGAAAGCCAGCCATTGAGAGACTGTTTTAATAACTTTCTTTACTTGAAAGCCAAGTTCAGATGTGGGTTGTGCCACAAGAATACTCCACATAGGATTATTAATTTTCCTAAAGCCTGCCACCATCTCGGTTTCGAGGTCAGGGGATTCAAAATAAATAATATCTTTGATTGCATCGTTTGTTTTTGAATCATTTTTTGCTTTTAAGGCAGTAATGGCTGAAGAGCCAGCAATGCTATGTATTTCTTCTTCCCACTCCTCTTTAGGATGAGCGATGATTTGATGTTTTTGATCAAGAATTGTGCAGTGGCCTTGCTCGCCAAACTTAATTTTGGAGCACAAATCTCTAAAGAACTTGAGGCTATACTCAACCAGTAACACCCCTTCCTTATTCATATAAGGATCAATCACATTTTGTTTTAATAAAACAACAGGCTGATCACTGATCGTGCTTTTAAATGCAGGGGATATACTATTTTTTGTGTAGTAGTTATCATAAGACGCTAAGTTTTTTGCTTTAGAGCCACCGTCATAATTTAGCTTAACATCAGTAAGCTTTTTAAACCGAGGAGCGATTGCGACGTGCGTCGTTGTAGAGTCTTTTGGAACAAAAGTCATTACGACAATATGTTTATTCGGCTCTATATATTCATTAAGGTGTTGTTGGATATTTTTTGCATCTGCAGGATCCAACTGCGAAAGTTTTTTACTGAGTGGTTTCAGTGACTGCTGTTGGTCAGAAAAAAATAGGTTCACCGTACTCTCAAGGTTTTTAGCCAAGAAGCGGTGTTTTTCTAAAATATCTTGTTGAACGCTTACCCAAGAACCCTGAGTAAAGCTAGTTGCCAAAAAGCCAAGCGGAACTAACATAACAAGCACCAAACTACTCATTACTAATAAAGAGATAGACTTGGTGAAGTAGTTTCCGATAAAGCTAAAAGGTGCTTTTATTATTTTTATCATGCCCCCATTGTATCGAAAGCTGACTTAACAAAAGATGAATAGAGTAATAATTCTGATAAAATTATTCGATTTTGAAATATTTTATAAAAATGCCCCGAAAGGCACGCAAAACACGAACATAAAGATTAGTTGATTTTGTAAAGCTCTATGAACTTGCCTTTCGGGGATGTACCTTACATCAATGATATGACGGATCAATATCCACTAAAACTCACCAGTGGCACCGGCTTCCATAATATCTAAAATCACCTGCTTAACTTTGGTGGCTTCTTTAAATAATTTATCAGGTAATGTTTTTCCACCAAAAATCATCATGTCCATATCTAAAGCATATAACCAAAGCTTGCCTTTTTTATCTTCGACCATTGCGATACGACAAGGAAGGTAGGCTGAAAAGGCATCGGAATATTCAACCATCGTCATTGCAGTAAGCGGATTACAATATTGATATATGGTTAATAAACGTTGCTTCTTGCCTGTTTTAGCTTCCACTTCTTTTGATAAGGGCAGAACACCTACGGCTTTTATATTAAGCTCTGTAGCGACTGAGCCCATAGCTTCTGCTGCATCTTCTGCCGAAATACCCTCTTCGATTTGTTTTTTCCAAACTGTTGCATCTGCCGATGTGCCGGTTTCTTTTAGTTTTGTCCACATATCACTGTAAACTTTCTTTGCGCCAGGGTCTAGCGCGTTTAGTGCAGCCATTTCACCGCTAAATTTACTATAAGCGTAACCGCCCCCTATTAATGCAATTAAGCCGATTATGGCTAATATATTTCTAATCAGTCCCATGTTTACCTCCCGAGAAAACAGGTTAATTTATTTCATCAAGCCCCTATAAAACAGAGGCTAATAGTGTTACCAAGTCGTATTAATATTTTTCATCAGGCTAAAACTTTTAACAAAAGGCCCAGCCATCTTCGGGTTTTTCATCATTGCACCGTAGTCACCCTCTTTAAACTTTAGCTTACCACTTGCATAAGCCATGCCTAGGCCGGCCATACCAATACCTTTACTAACCCACTTTTTCCAATCTTTAGGGTTGGCGCGCATATCCCAATCAGGGGTTTCACCGTTGTAATCGCCGGCACTAATACATTCACCATCAACAACGGTAAATACGCCGCGTGGCTCATCTTCGTCCTTGTAACCACAACATATTACTGAGTTGAAGCCAATTTCAGCGAGTTTATCTTTGACTCCAGGGTCATTGTTCCATTCATCTTTTAAAGCGTTCATCCAATCTGCACAAAATAATTCTGACATTTTTAATTCTCCATAGCGGTGGATTATGTTTCTATCAAATGATAAAAACGTGAGGGTGCTCAAATCTAACCAATGAGGGTCATTTCAAAGCAGTCTTAATCATATACACTTTAGTTTAAAATGACAGTGAACAGCTAGATTTTATACTTTTCTCTCAGTAGACATTAAGATTTAAGGTATGACAATAATCTTTGAGCCATCAATGGCCTTTATTTTTTCTGCCGTGTCGCGTGAGATCAAACAACGCTTGCTTCCCATAAAGGTAAAAGCTAGCTTTCCATCAATAAGTTCTTGTTGCTGTTGCTCGGTAACAAAGACATATTTAATAGTCGTTCCGACGACAAAGTTGTAACGAATTTCTGCCTCATTGTCATTAAGTAGGTTGGCTGCAATGAGCCTGTCGATTTTTTGTTTGTTTTCTTTCTTTATTCTAGCGGCTTCTTTTTTTTGCTGGGCTGCTTGTTGCTTTTCTTTATTTTCTAAGTTTTTACGCTCGGCATAAAACTGAGCAAGGTCTGAAGGCTCTGACTGCTTTTTGGGTTTCTTTTTTATTGATTTCTTACGAGGCTTAAATGGCTTTTTATGGGGCTTTTCGGACGCTTTTTTAACTTGCGCTTCAGTGACTAAACCTGCCTTTAATAGCTGGTCGCTTAGGGAACTCATACACTAACTCATTCATTAATTTAGGTGAAGTGAAGTATTATAACAACTCAGACTCTGAAGCCAAATACTTGCGCACTATTTCGCGTTCCTACCGGGATTTGGCTAGTAAGCTGCTTAACTTCGTTTTATGATACGAGACCTCAGCATAACTCTGAACGAGAGAAAAAAAGATAGAATTTTTCATTGTTTATTCAAGATGGAAATACGGTAGCCATTTTTATCGTTCAGGAGTTATGTGAGGTATTGATACATCTTTGTTAATTATAAAGAGCTACTCTATGAAACCACGTTTTATGAGCAACCGCATGTTTATGTGGTTTATAAAGTTTCGTCACTCTGCTGTATGGCTTCATACTTGGTATTTTAGAAAAGTGTACGGTATGCAATTACACCCTAGCGTACGGATTTCATTTAAAAACTTTATTGATAAAACTAACCCTAAGGGCATTATAATCGGTAAAGATACGGTCGTCGCATTTAATGTAACAATGCTTTCACACGACTGGGCGACCGAACGCTATGGCGCGAGTGGCAATATTAAAACCGTTATTGGGGAAAATTGTTTCGTCGGCTGTGGCGCTATCATCATGCCAGATATTACGGTTGGAGATGAGGTGGTGATTGCCTCTGGCGCAGTCGTCACTAAAGATGTTCCTTCTCATTCAATCGTCGGTGGAAACCCTGCTAAAATTATTCGCAGCGGCATTCGATGTAAGTCATACGGGAGAATAATTCCTGGTGCTACAGTTGATGATGAAGGCTGAGTCATTTTAACAAGTTGCCTTGGTATAAATTTTGAATGAAGGAACTCCTTGATTAACTTGGGAACTAACAAAGACAGAGCTTATTACAGAGCTGTTAATCATGGAGACATTTATGTTAATACCGTTAAACCATCAGCCGCTACAGGGCTTTGCCTATCTCTCGTCGTGATTTTTAGCAATCTACATGCTGAGACGACCAATGCTGAAGAAGCTAACACGACGGTTACTTTTTCAAACCCGCCACCGTTACCTCCTATTCCTACAGAGTTTAGCCCAATGAATACGGTGAAATCATTGCAATCGGCTTTTAAAAAAATGGATACTAACCATGATGAACGTATCTCCTTTAATGAGTAAATCGCTTATCAAAAAGCTCAAAAGGAACAACGTAAACAAAAGGAAGTGAAGCGCATCATAAAAAACTGTGATATAGACAGTGTGATAAAAATAGCGATGAGCGTCTCGACAAAGATGAAACACTCAGCATACGATGTGCGGTGGATGCAGAGCTATTTAACCAAGTTGATCGTAATCAAGATAATGCTATCGAACAAACTGAAATGCGCCAGTTACGCATGCAACAAGTTTTTGATCGTAGTGACAAAAATAATGATGGCTATCTGGATAGAGCTGAGTTTAATCGTGAGATGGTTTGGTAGTTAGTCTCAAGAAAGCACCTCTTGGTAGTGAGGGTAGATATATTTAGACGTTCTTGTGTTATAAAGCCTTCATTAATTTTTATCTTAAATAGAGACAGCAATGACAGCCTTAAACACCGTAAACTGGTTAAGCACACCTTGTCCACAACGCCAACAAAAATTTAAAGAAACTGCGGTTGAACGCCAAGCACACCTCACTAAACCCGTTGGTTCATTAGGTCAACTGGAGGCACTCGCCATTCAACTTGCTGACTTACAGCAAAGGAATAAGCCAACTATAAATATTGTTTCAATCACTATTTTTGCAGGAGATCACGGTATTGCGGAAGAGGGAGTATCTGCTTTTCCACAAGAAGTGACGTTACAAATGGTAATGAATTTTATTCAAGGTGGGGCTGCCATAAGCGTATTAGCAAAGCAACTGGAAGCACAGTTTGAGGTCGTTGATACCGGTATTGCTACGGAACTTGCTGAGCAAGAAGGTTTAGTTATTCAACGTGCGGGTAATGGCACCGCCAACTGTTTGCATCAAGCAGCGATGACTGAGTCACAGCTAGCAACAGCACTTCAAGCAGGGCATGACAGTATAAAACGAGCCATAAAGAATAACGCTGATCTATTTATTGGCGGTGAAATGGGCATCGGCAACACCACTTCAGCAACACTATTATATTGTGCATTGCTAGGCTTAACTCCTGAGCAAGCGACTGGTGCAGGCACAGGGTTAGATAATGCGGGTATTGGCCATAAAATAAATATAGTGAAAAAAGTTTTAAACAAGCACCAGGCAGAATGCGGTGAAGATGCTCTCGCATGGTTGCGTTGTGTGGGTGGCTTTGAAATTGTCGCTTTAACGGGCGCTTATATCACGGCGGCACAGTCAGGGCTTGCCGTATTGGTTGATGGTTTTATTAGTTCAGTTGCTGCATTGTATGCAGTAAAAATAAATGCAGAGGTTAATGATTACCTCATTTTCTCCCACGTGTCGGCAGAGCAAGCACACCGTAAAATATTAGAAACACTGAAGCAAACAGCACTTTTAGACTTAGGAATGCGCTTAGGTGAAGGTAGCGGTGCGGCGATTGCTGTACCTTTATTGCGCGCAGCTTGTGCGACCCATAATGACATGGCAACATTTGCTGAGGCAATGGTGGCGACTCAATCGTAGGCTTTAAATGAAGAAGCCTATTGGTAACTTATAACAAGTATAGATAAGTAGGAGCTTTATAGGCTTAAAAATGTTAAAAGCTTGTAACCATGAGTAAACCAGACATCACAACCATTGACTTACTGCGCCATGGTGAGCTAACTACTAAGGGGTTATTTTGTGCCTTGCCCGATGAGTCACTTAGCGAGCAGGGTTGGCAGAGTTTGTTAAAAGCAACGGATGGCAAAGAATGGGATGTTATTATTAGCTCAAACTTTAAGCGTTGTAGCAGTTTTGCAAAAGTTTTGGCTACGCAACATACGCCAACCGAATTTTATATTTCTGAACCACTGCAAGAAATGGACTTTGGTCGTTGGGCGGGTGTAGCGGCAAAAGATATTTGGCAGAGAGAGCACAAAAAACTCGCTGAACTTTGGCGCAACCCTGATGACTTTATCTCACCCGGTGGTGAATCAATAAACGACTTTAATAAACGTGTGGGAGAAGCTATTCGCTACCAGCTAAAATCACACCAAGGAAAATCCATTTTAATCGTCACCCATTCAGGGGTTATTCGTAGCATTTTAGCCATGGCGCTAGAAATAAGTAATAAGTCAGCGTTAAAATTTAATATTGATTACGCTCAAATGACTCGTTTACACTACTATGCTGATGGTGAGTTTTCGTTACAATCCTTAGGTTGCTCGTAATGAGTCGCTTCAATATTCCAGATTATAAAAAAGCTTATTTCCTTGCGCAGTCGTTACTAACTCGATTACCGACACCGCATTTGAGCAATATACAAGCCGTTGATATGGGTCGATCAGCCTTGTTTTACCCCTTTATTGGTTTGCTTATTGGCTTAGTTTTATATATTCCTCTCCTGTTTTTCTCGCAGTCATTACTGACTTTATTAGCCGCACTCACCGTTACGCTTTGGGCGCTCATAACCGGTGGGTTACATCTTGATGGTTTGGCAGATAGCGCCGATGGTTGGTTAGGAGGCAGCACCGATAAATCAGGTAAAGAAAAAACCTTAAATATCATGAAAGACCCGTTAGTGGGATCAGCAGGTGTGATTGCATTGGTGTGTATTTTACTCCTAAAATTTGCCGTGCTAAGTACCATTTTTCAACAAACCTTTCATGATATGTTGAGAGGCTCTTCCATTATTATCATCGCCCCTATTGTTGGTAGGGCGATGGTTTTGTTATTAATGTTAAGCAGTGAAAATGCTAACCCAAATAGCATGGCTAACCAAATTGTTGAAAACATACCCCGAACTTCCGCACGCTGGGTCATTGCACTATGTTTTTTAATGGGTGCGTACTTTTCTTTGACAGGAATCATTTTAGCGCTAATTGTTTTCTGGTTGGTGCGCCGTTTGATGCATCAGCGACTCGGTGGCTTTACGGGAGATACCTTAGGCGCAACCGTTGAAATAACGGAAGTAGCCTATTTAGTGGGTGCAGTTTTAATGGCGACCCATGCTTAACTCTTTAATACTTGTACCGGTTGTGCTATTGCTTGATTGGCTTTTTGGCGAGCCTCGCAAGTACCACCCCTTAGTTGGCTTTGGGCGTTATGCCAACAAACTAGAAGTAATGCTTAACGGCGGAAAGTACCGATTTAATAAAGGCTGGCTGGCTTGGATGCTTGCTGTCATTCCTGTTACGCTATTTACTTATTGGCTCAGTCATATCGGTAGCGAACAGTGGCAATTTGTAGTTGGGGCTATTTGTGGTTGGTTAGCAATAGGTTGGCAAAGTTTAAAGCAACATGGTTTAGCGGTTATGACCTCGCTTAATAGTAAAAATATGGATGAGGCTCGGCTTAAAACATCCTACCTTGTGAGCCGTGATACCTCTGCCTTAGATGAAACAGAGCTTAGCCGAGCCACCATAGAGTCCGTTTTAGAAAATGGTAGTGATGCTGTTTTAGCACCACTATTTTGGTTAATAATTTTGGGCGCGCCTGGAGTGGTTTTTTATCGCTTATGTAATACCTTGGATGCGATGTGGGGCTACCGCAATGCGCGTTATGAGCAATTCGGTAAATTCGCCGCGCGCATGGATGATGTTTTAAACTATATTCCCGCAAGGATAACTGCGTTACTATACACACTGTGTGCAGGAGTAAAGCATGGCGCAATAAGGTCTGCGTGGCGAGCGTGGCAAAGCCAAGGTAAAACGTGGTATAGCCCAAACGCTGGGGGTGTAATGGC
Organism: Thiotrichaceae bacterium; assembly: GCA_026989335.1. Taxonomy (GTDB): domain Bacteria; phylum Pseudomonadota; class Gammaproteobacteria; order Thiotrichales; family Thiotrichaceae; genus Cocleimonas. Next base: position 10,591 of record JALSJN010000044.1, on the reverse strand, counting down.
ATCAGGTGCTGGAGCGCTTAGACTGGCTTTGGGTGGTACAGCAATTTATCATGGCACGGCGAAACAGCGACCAAACTTAGGAGCTGGCAAACAGCCAAGTACCGATGATATTGGCCGAGCTATAAAATTACTTAACCGAAGTGTTTATTGTTTTACAGGGGTAATTATAGCGGTACTACTTTTAGGAGGACTTTATCTTGTCACTCTCATCAACTAATCAGAACGATAAAGTTTTCTCGCAAACTACACATGGTCATGGCGGACAACTAAAGGCTGCCAGTGAGAAATTTGGGGTTTCTCCCAAAGACTGGCTCGATCTTTCAACTGGTATAAACCCTAATAGTTACCCACTACCTGAGGTACCTAATAAAGTATGGCAGCGCTTGCCAGAGATTAATGATGGGTTGGAGCAAGCAGCAAGCCAGTATTACGGGAGTGATTTTTTATTGCCAGTGGCAGGCTCGCAAGAGGCGATCCAAAGATTACCAACGATTGTTGCATGTCAGAAAAAATGTAGAGTGGGAATACTAAAACCTGCCTATCACAGCCACCAACAAGTTTGGGAACAACAAGGGCATGAAGTTATAGGCTTTACAAAAGAGCAGGTGACATCTCAACTGCTCGCATCACTAGATGTGTTAATTGTAGTTAACCCGACAAATCCGACAACGGAGTTTTTCAGTTCTACCTTATTATTAGAATGGCATCAAGCATTAGACCAACAAGGCGGAATACTTATTGTTGATGAAGCATTTATAGATGCTTCACCCGAGCATAGCCTAATCCAGCCCCCCCCAAAAAAAGGGCTTATTGTTTTACGATCCATCGGAAAATTCTTTGGCTTAGCCGGGATTCGTTTAGGTTTTGTCTGGGCTGAGAGAGATGTATTGCAAGCTTTGGAGAGTCAGCAAGATGATTGGTCGGTCAGCCATCCTGCACGTTGGGCGGGGGTTCATGCGCTCCAAGATAAAGCTTGGCAAGAGTCGCAACGTGAAGCATTGCCACAACAATCAGATCGACTGGTGAAGTTATTAGAGGAAATGATCTTTAACCGGCCGCTAATCAATGGTGGAGTCTATTTTAATACTACCAATCAGCATGTTCATTCGATCACTTTATTTGCTTACTTTGAGCATCCGCGCGCAGCCTTTATTTATCAGCAGCTTGCCCAATATGGCGTGCTAGTTCGTTTGTTCGGAAATCCACCCGCATTACGCTTCGGCTTGCCTGCAAATGAAGCTGCGTGGAAAATGCTAACAGATTCCTTAAATAATATTAGTTTATAAGAATAATCGGTACAAACCATTTATCAAGTTTATACTGAAAGTCTTTGTTAGCTGGCGTATAATGGTTCGCCTGACAGTAATAAAATCAATAAAATGAACAGCGTAGAAATCCTTAAACTATTATCAGCAGCTAAAGAGTCGCATTTAGCATGGCTTGACTATGGTTTGGCGATTCTCAATGGCGATGACTTACTTCATGTACAACAGCCAATATCGTGTACAGATTGTAATTTCGGGCTTTGGTACTATTCCAAAGTTGATTTATTACGTTCTATAAAAGGCTTTAAAGAAATAGAACTGCTTCATGCCGAGTTTCATCATAAATACGATGTTTTATTTACTCACGCGCATGAAGCTCACAAGCCTCGCCTTTTCGGCAAGAAAAAGCTCCTGCGCCAACTTAATGAAGACTATATCGCGCTGGGGAATGAATCGGTTTTACTGATAAAAAAATTAGAAGAGGTTGAAACGCGTATTCATGCGAAGCAACAAGCTGAGCAAGGTGCTGCGTAGAGATTTATAATTTTAAAAAGTCATAGCCTTTTTTAGAAAAATAGCCATCAGCTTGCAACTCTACTCTGCTTGAGAATAGTGGGCCATCAACGACAAAAGTATGAAACTCACCACCTTCGCCACAAATATCTATACCCAAACTTTCTAATTCCTTCAAAGTACTATGATTTAAGGTTCTGCCTAAAAAGCGGGTATCTAGCATCCCTTGTTTAACGGCAACGATAACTGTTTCAAATCCTGCCTCTAAAAACTCGTGCACAAGCTTTTCGTGATTCTCTTCCCAGAGTGGAAAGTGCATAGTAAACCCTGCTAGTTCACCTATTTCTTGTTGCCAGTCTTTGTGCGCTTGTAGGTCAATATCGCCAAAAACTGCATCAGCTATGCCGTAGTTTTTTAGTGTGGCTAATGCTTCGAGGTAAGCTTGTTTATAATCCTCAGCAGGCTGTGCTAATAACGGTAAGCTTAATGCAGCTGCTTGCTGTTCAAGTAATTTTAATGGCAGTGCATGAGCCCGAGATGTGACACCATCAGCCTCCATCATGGTGAGTAAATAGCTGGGGTTTATGCCAGACTGACTCATCCGATACATTGCTAAGCAAGCGTCTTTGCCACCGCTCCATACGCAGACAAAAGGTTTCATTGCTGTTGTGCTCTCGTAAGATCTAAAATGTTATCCATGTCTAAATGCTCCTCAATTGCATCGGCGAGTCGTTCTAATTGTTTTTCACGTTGGAGATTGATATCAAAGGTTTGAATAGTTTTTGCACCTGCCCAATCGAGCAAGGCTTGTAGTGCTTTTGGCTCATCAAATAAACCGTGTAAATAGCAAGTAAATATCTGCTGGTCATCGGATATTGCGCCGTCTGCTTTATTGTCTAAGCTGTTATCTAAAATAATAGCAGGATTATCTAGAGCGTTTCCTGTGGTTATTCCAGCATGTATCTCATAGCCCTTGACGCTAATATTTTCGCCAAGAAAAGCCAGTTTCCCCGTTTCATTGCTGAGGTTTTTTCTTGCTTGTAAGGTCGTCTCAAAATCTAATAAACCTAGGCCTATATGCGTTTTTGGCTTACCTTCAATACCCAGTGGGTCATGAATCTTATGCCCCAGCATTTGTAAGCCACCACAAATTCCAATTACTTTACCGCCGTAACGCAAGTGCTTATTAATTGCCTCTTGCCAGTCTTGTGATTTAAGCCATGCCAAGTCAAACCCCACATTTTTACTTCCCGGGAGAATGATTAAATCAGCAGGTGGAATATCTTCAAGATGAGAAACATATTGGCAGTCAAGCTCAGGGTGTAAGCGTAAAGGCTCAAAATCAGTGTGATTGCTGATGTGAGGTAAGCGCGGAATAATAATTTTAAACTTATTCTCACTACTTGTAATATTTTCTGGCACAGCATCTTCTGCATCAAGGTGCAAGCCGTGTAACATCGGTAATACGCCCAATACCGGTTTTCCCGTATACTCTTCAAGCCAGTCTAAACCATCTTGCAGAAGCGCAATATCACCGCGAAAACGGTTGATTACAAAGCCTTTGACGAGCGCTTGTTCTTCTTTTGATAACAGTTGTAGCGTTCCCACCAAGTGGGCAAACACGCCACCCTTATCAATATCTGCAATTATTATTACAGGGCACTTGGCGCGCAAAGCAAAACCCATATTGGCAATATCACCTTTGCGTAGATTAATTTCGGCAGGGCTGCCAGCGCCTTCTACCAAAATATTATTGTATTGTTCGGAAAGTATTTTAAACGAATCAAAAACCGCTTCAGCAGCCTTGGGTTTGTAGTCGTGATACGCCAAAGCTTCAATATTACCAATGGAGTGACCTTGAATAATCACCTGCGCACCGGTGTCGGTATTGGGTTTAAGTAGCACAGGGTTCATGTGAACAGATAAAGGGACGCCAGCAGCTTGTGCTTGCAAGGCTTGCGCCCTGCCAATTTCACCGCCATCAGGTGTTACCGCGCTATTGAGTGCCATATTTTGAGGTTTAAATGGCGCGACTGATAAACCTTGGCGCTTAAACACCCGACACAAACCTGCCACTAAAATGCTTTTGCCAGCATCAGAGGTTGTACCTTGCACCATTAAACAAGACATAAATCAGTCATCGTGTTTTAGTTCAATCTTATTTGCCGAGCACTCAATCGAGCTTCTCACAACCTCAGAAACCATTCCTGCAAAAACAGAGTGAGAGCCTGTATAATTTGTTTGAGCAACGTCGGTATCTATACTTGAGGCGATGACGACAGAGTCCGTTCCGGTTCCTGTCGCTATGTGATCCGAATAAGTACTTTTCCAGCCTTTATCATAAAACAGTGCAGCTTTACTTTCGTAAATGATTCCTAATGTTTGTGCCATTGCGGTTTCTGTAAGGTTGATATTGGTACAAAGTATAATATTTATTGTGCCCATTTTTACAGTTTCGATATTTTGTTTTCTATCATGATGCACATTAACCGCATTTGTTTTTATACCTGCTGTTGTAATTGCGCTTACTTTTATTCCCTCTCTTTCTAACTCACTAACACAGTGATATTTTTGTGCATGTACAGCAGTGAGGATGGTTGGACATTTTTCATCAAGCGTCTTTAATTCTGCACATAACCAGCTGTCCAACCCCTCATCAGCCTCTTGGATGGCTACACTATCACAGCTATGGTTGATGCACTTGCTACCGATAGAGTATTGATTATTCAAATAAATTTGATCACCAGAGCAAAGAAATTTTACTGAACAAGCAAACTCAACAACTAGGCTTGAACGCCAATAACTGTCTTCTCCAGAATAGGTATTAAAGGATATGTTGAACATGTGGGATAGGTTTTAATCGTTGGCAATGACTATTATAAGTCGATTCCTTTTTGTGCCTTAATTCCAGCGCGGTAAGCGTGTTTAATATCGGCAATTTCAGATACGGTATCAGCTAACTCGCGAAGCTCATCCGTGGCAGCGCGACCTGTGACGACAACGTGTTGTAACGCTGGGCGATTAGAAATGTCAGTTAATACCGTATCGCTGTCTAAGTAGTGATTAGTTAATAAGTAGGTTAATTCATCCAGCACCACTAGATCATAATCATCGGATGTAAGCATGTCTTGGGCAACTTTCCAGCCTGCTTCCGAAGTGGCTATATCTTGCGTTCTATCTTGTGTATCCCATGTAAATCCATCACCGAGTACATGCCAGTCACAATTTTGTTGGGCGCTAAAAAAGGCTTCTTCACCGGTGTCAGTGCGGCTTTTTATAAATTGGCAGACGCCGACTTTCATGCCGTGCCCTAAGGCACGTGCAACCATGCCAAAGGCGGAGCTGGACTTGCCTTTGCCGTTACCTGTGAGCACCAGCAATAAGCCTTTTTCTTTGTCTGCATCCGCGATGTTTTTATCAATAACCGCTTTTTTGCGTTCCATGCGTTTGTTATGACGTTGGTTAATATCATTCATTTTCAAATCCTATAAACAATAAAGGAGTCAATATGACTCCTTTATAGGTTGAGGTAATGTCTTGTAGGGTTAAATTAGGTTTGGCTTGCGCTTTTACCCAGTCCACCGGCATGTTTAACTACGAGATGCACGACAGCGGCAATGCTTAAATACATAAGCGTAGTTTTCATAAACATCGGCATAAAGGTTGCAAGGCGACCTGCAAACTCGGTCATATTGGTATTCTCAAATCGCCCAGAGAACCAGTAGAAACCACCGCTAGAAAATATGTCACAAGCTGCCGTACCGATAACAGCCGCTACTATAAAATAGAGCAGCCCGCGCGTATTTTCGCTGTAATTTCCTGCAAACCACCGGCCTGCTGCCCACAGTGAGGCATAAGCGGGAATCAAGAAAGGGTAGGAGGCGGTAAAGCAATAGCTCTCGCCACCTTTGGATTCAATCACAATTAAGTCAACGGCAAATGCGGCTAGCCAGAAAATGGGAAAACCAATGACATTACGCACATAAAAGCCAAGTAAAAAGAATATTGCCCACGAGGCATCTTGAATATGGCTAAAGTGATGTGTTCTTGTCACGACTAAAATAAGTAATAACAAGCCGGCAATAATACCCGTTTGTGTTTTGTTTAGAGTGTTCATAGTTTATTCCTTAAGCACCTCTACTATGTTTATTAAGGAAACCCTGATCAAGTCCAATTATTTTCAGCTTGCCAAATCTGCCGATATTTTCCACGAAGGTCGGCGCAATACTTAGTGCTTTGCTTGCAAATGACTTAAAAGCGAATGCAGAATAACTATTACGTCTCACTTCATGAAAAATAGCGACAGATTTTTCTGCGCTAAATTCTAATCGACTTAATCAGGTTCTCCTTAAAGAGAGGTGCAGTTGTCTATCTAGGTGTGTACTTAATTGTTAACATACCATTTACACCATCTTGATTGTAGCCTTTATTGGTTTTGTAATCAGTATCCAACACATTTTTAAGTTTCAATGCTAGAGCAATGTCTTTTGATAGCGCGTACTCTGTGCGTAAATCAAGTGTTGCGAACCCAGCTAGTTTATCCCTCGGGGTTACCGTAGTCACGGGTGGTGTTTTGGTTGTATCTGTCATGCTGGTGCGATAACTTGTAAAACGCTTCGATTCGGCTTGTAACGTCGCGCCCATTTTGAATTTTCCAAATTGGCGATCAACATCTAAAGATAATAGCTTTTGAGGGCGATACCTTAAAATCTGTCCTTTATTAACACCGTTGGTAATCTCTGGTTTAAGGTAACTGATAATAGGGTTAATTTCCCAACCAGCCAAGCTCAACTTATGACCAAGTTCAATACCTTGAATTTTTACAGAATCCACATTAGCAGGGGAGTACTTTCCATTGGCATCTGGTGTCCAAGCGATTAAGTTATTAATTTTATTTTGAAACAAGCTGCCTGATAAAACACCATGAGCGGTCGATTTTGTTAAGCCAACCTCAATATTTTTGCTTTTCTCTGGTTTTAGATTCGCATTACCGCTTTTGGGGTAGTACAAGTCATTAAAGGTTGGTGCTTTAAAAGCAGTACCGTAGGATGTGGTTAACCTTAAGCCATTCGCAAAATTATGCCCAATGCCGATGTTGCCAGTAGTGTGTTTACCAAACTGTTGGTTATCATCAAGGCGCACCGAAGCTTCTACATCATGCATCCCAATCGTGCTTTGCAAGCTGGTAAACACAGCTTTATTATTTCTCGATGCTGTTGAGTATTTTGTCGTGCCTGCAACGCTGTCCTTTTGAATATCAGTGCCTAGTATCAATGTGTTATTTGGGTTAATCGCAATATCAGCCAGGATACTTGCTGACTTGCTCCGAGTGGTAAAGGTACTTGATTTAACCCCATTTTTAAAGTTATCGTTGTCATCTAATGATGTACCAATAACACCCGTTAGCTTTAAGCGAGGGACGATTTTAGTCGAAACCTTTGCGCTAATGGCTTGTTGGTGAAAGTCGGTTTTATTAACGGTTCCGCCGTCGTATTGCGTATCACCACTGGCATCCATAATATTTAATTCAGTTTTTACGCCATTCGCAAACTGATGACCTAGGTTTAGACTAAGGCTAGTACGTTGGTAACCATCTTTATCTTTTTCAGCCACCTGTGTGGGTGTGTAATTCGGTGCAGGGTAAGCGGTGTAGGAATCGCGAGCGTTAATGCCGTCTGTTTTAAGTTTGCCTGCGCCTACTTGAAACCAATTATTTTCATTGCCACCAGAAACACCAAACGACATATCTAACGTATTATGACTGCCATAGCCTAATGAGAATTCAGGAGTAACTTTATTATGTTTTCTTTTGCTGGTGAAAATTTGAATAACCCCACCAATCGCTTCTGAGCCATACAGGCTGGAGCGTGGGCCGCGTACAATTTCTATACGCTCAATTTCACTTATGGGCAAATGCTGAAATGAAGCCGCGCCTAAGGTTGCAGAGCCAATTTTAATGCCATCAACCAATACCAGTAAATGCCCAGTATTGGTTCCGCGCATTGAAACGCCTGTTTGCTTGCCTAATCCACCGCTAGTTTTAATGCTAATGCCCGGCACACGACGTAATAATTCAAGTACCGAAGTTGCCTGATATTTTTGAATATCTTGTTTGGTAATAATGCTCATAGTAGCGACAGGCTTTTTAAGCGTTTGTGGCGTACGATTTGCAGTAATAGATAACTCTAAGCCACCTTGTTTATTAATACTGACGGACTCTTCCGCAGTAACAAGTTGGCTTGAAGTTAAGAGAAGTAATAAAGGGAATGCCGTTTTAATTGCGGCCGATAATTTGTTTTTCATTTTTAATACCTAAAAGTCTGTCAGCACCCGCCGTGCTGATTTTAGAAAGCAATCGTTTTCAACTTTGATTAAACAATTACACCCTTTTAGGCCGGTCTCCGGGCTTATGAGTGATATTTTATCTGACCTTCCCATGTTAATAACACAGTGGTATTTACAGATTTTTAACTCAATTACCGTTGCGGGGGCAGCTCTGGCTTTGTGAACTTCTTATCCTAATCCCAGATAGAAACTAACGTACCAGCTTCCCGTTTAACTTCAAACACATATGAATGAGTGAAGCACCTAAAAGCGAGGCGGAGAATAAAGGCTTTGTAGAGGAGAGTCTATTAAAAACAAATTTAGGTAGGTATTTATTTATTACAAACGTCGTTTGGGTTTATAAGCGGCTTTAACAATATCTTCAGTAATAATGCCGTAGACGCGTGCATTAGCTAAAGATTTTTTATTGTCATTAAAAACCACATAAAGTGCTTCAGCGCCTTGTTCAAAACTTTCATGTGCTTGTTGTAAATTTGACTGGAGTGAAATAGGGCTAAGTTGTAGACGTTGCGCTGGGATTTCGAATAGGTCTATTATTAAAGGATTGTTATCTTCATCGATACTCTTATTACTAGTGTTTTCTAAAGACTCATCACTTTGTAAGTATTTTGCTAGTTCACTAATCGGCATTATCATGCGTAGCTCGTCATCACTATCTTTTAGTATGATCCAGTCAATGTCCTTATTTTTATTAACAACTAAAATATTAGCTTCTTCAAGGGTTAACTCTTTTGAATGGCGTACAAACTTTGTATTAAGTACACTCGCAACCCCAATTCCACGGAGTACCTGAGTCACGGGGCTGGTGTTATAGTCTAAGCCGTTTGAGCGTAACATGCTGATAAACAATGACGACTTGCTAAAAATTTCGCTAGTGGTTAGCTGCGCGATAACGATGGTCAACATGCCAGGCATGATAATACCGGGGTTGTAAGTTAGCTCCATAATCGCGGTGAGTGCCGCCAACGGTGCTTGCAAGCTTGCACCCATCATCGCGCCCATTCCTAGTAGTGCGAAAAAGCCAATGTGCGCGTTATCAAAGCCAAATAAGTAAGAGGCTAAGTAGCCAATACAGCTGCCTAAAGTTGCACCAATAAAAAAGGCTGGGCCGATCATCCCGCCGGGCACACCTAGGCCAATACTGATACTGGTAGCAAGCAATTTTGCAAATGTAAGCCCTAATAAAGCAACGATTGAAAACTCGCTGAGTAAGGTTTTATTGACTGTGTCATAACCAATGCCTAAAACTTCGGGAAAGATTAATCCCATTGCAGCAATAAGAAAACCCGCTAAAATAACCCGCCACCAAATTTCGATGCCCTGTGATTTACTTGCGATAAAACCTAAGGTGTGGTTAAAAAATGCCGCTACTGCGCCGATAACAACGCCTAATACTAATAAAATGGGCAGTTCTGAAAATGATGTAAAATCTAAATCAGGAATAATAAAAGCTGGCTGGTTACCTAATATAGCAACTGATAAAGCATTAGCAGAAACTGATGCCAACATGACGGGCACAAAACTTGCCAGTGTGTATTCCACCATAATCACTTCAAGCGCGAAAATAACACCCGCTAAAGGCGTATTGAATGATGCTGCAATTCCAGCCGCCGCACCACTGGCAACTAAGGTGCGAATACTGTTATTGGGCAGTTTTAAGTATTGACCAAACAAGCTACCTGAGGTCGCGCCTAAATGAACATGCGGGCCCTCACGTCCGACTGAATGACCACCAATAATGGCAATTCCCGAGCCGATAAACTGCAAGAAAAACTCTCGCACGGTTAAATAACCTTGGTGATATTCCATCCGCTCCATAACACGAGCAATGCCTAAAACACGAATGCCTTTGGCACTTTTATAAAACATTAATGCCAAGAGTAGGCTGGCAATTATAGGGAATAGAACGCGTAAAAGCGTACTTAGTGCTTCGTAGTTATCAGGGTTATTGGCAGGGAGTAAATATTCTTGTGCCCCCTCTACCACAAGGCGAAAAATAACGATGACCCCGCCCGCTAATAAACCTGTAATCAACCCCAATAATGCGAGCTGTAATAAAGCATCGGGGCGGGCAAGGCTAAACCGTAGGGATTCTATCCAGCTTTTTTTGTTTTTATTAAAAAAATTGCTGAGCATGTAAGTGATTAAATCGTTGTGTAATAGCTAGGCTCAACGCTTCTCGGCATGACTAACAGAATGGATTCTAATTAAACGGTTTCGTCGGTGTAAGGCAATAATGCCAAACAAGAACAGCCAAAACAGTGTAATAGAGCCGGCTGTTTCTATGTTTCCACCGTTTTCTAAATCAATAATTCGTTGCATCTCTTTAATCACATCGACCTTTGATTTATTTTTGTAATTACCTTTTTTTAATGCTTCCGTGTAATCAAAGTTTGGATTGAGATTCTTTAGACCAATTGCTTTTAGCTGTGTAGCGGTTGTGGCTGCATTGCTATTGCCGTTTAGAA
>JALSJN010000043.1 GCA_026989335.1 Thiotrichaceae bacterium | reverse complement strand
ATATAAAGAATCAGACACCACCAGAGCCTGATGATAATTTTGACGTGACTTAATCGTCTGGATAGACGATCACTTGGCTTTAGCCGAAAATACGAAGCCACCGGCTTGAGCCGGTGGTCGTTGACAGCGGGAAGAAAATAGGGCTGACTTAGCCTAAATCATTCACCAATGCTTCACGGAAGTTTTCTGGCACAGGGTCAACTGAATGTAAATAGTTTTCATGATCAATACCAACACTTATTGCAGCTCCGTTCTTTGCCGCTTTAATCATTTCTGGCTTTAACTCAAAACGCATAAAGTGTACAGCAGATGTTTTCTCTTCTGTTTCACGCTCTAAGTCTTCATTTGAAATGGCAAATATTTTATCAAAACCATCTACTTTAACCCATGTTTGTCGATCTATTCCAATCAGTTGCGCTAGTGCTGCAATGCGCTCATCAACATCGGTGAATTCGATCATCATCGTGCCTTTCCAATTTTTACCATCTGGAATCAGTGGGTTATAGGTATCGAGTTCTTCTTGAATACCTTCTGCATCAAAGATTTTCTCAGCACGTAGCATTTCTTGAATTTGATATTGAATCGTTAAACGATCTTCAAAATAAAGGGTCACATTAGGCCCGATGGGCAGGTTACGACTTTTTTTGTGCACCATGACTTTTGAGCGCATATCGGTGCGCATTTCTAGGTACTTTTCTAAGGGGTAAAGATCGTCACGGGTTAATAGTTTAGCCATTGGGGTCATCCTTTGATTAAGGCTTTTACACGAGGTAGGCGTGAAAATATCTTGCCCAACTTCGTATAAAACGTTGAGTTAATTTATAGTCCGTACGCCATGCGTAACAGAGTTAGCGGGTGGTAGGGGCTAGAATCATCTTTCATACCGTTGGCAATTTGATGCCCTGCCATTGGGCAATCGCTACTGTAATAATTTGATTCTGATTTTTGTACTTTGGTGATTACAGGGCGACATATTTTCATTGAAAGCTCGTGATATTCTTCTTTCACGGCGTAGGTTCCGTCATGCCCAGAGCAACGTTCAATAGTTTCAATACTAGTATCTTCAATGAGTTGCAATACTTCACGTGTTTTTAGACCCATATTTTGCACACGTAAATGACAGGCTGCATGATAGGCAATTTTACCTAATGATTTTTTGAAATCGGTATTCAAAAGCTCTTTTTTATGACGCAGCATTAAATATTCAAACGGATCAAAAATATGCGCTTTGACCGTTTGAACATCCTCATCATCAGGAAACATCAGCGGCAGCTCTTGTTTAAACATCAGCACACACGAAGGGACAGGCGCGATAATATCCCAGCCTGCATTGATTTTTTTCATCATTTCAGGAATATTGACATTTTTAGCGTGCTCTACGGCTTTCAAATCGCCCAGCTCTAACTTGGGCATGCCACAGCAAACCTCTTTATCCACTAACGATGTGGGGATTTGGTTATGCTCTAGTACGGCATTTAAATCTTCTAACAAATGTGGTTCATTACGATTGGCGTAACAGGTTGCAAAAATAGCGACCTTTCCCGTAGTTCTGCCCGCAGATTTTGCTTCTGTCGCATTTTTCATGATGGTGTTGGATAAACGCTTACGACCAGTTTTACTATGATATTTAGGAATCGTTGCATCAGGGTGAACACCTAAAACACTTTTTAATACTTTTCTGCCCAGTGCATTGTTATTGCTTGCATTAACAATGGTAGAAATGACAGGAATACCGGCTAACTTTCCGACGGTATCGGTTGCTGATAGAATTTTATCGCGAGTTTTTACATCACCTTTTTTATGCTTAATCGCTTTAGCACGAAGCATTAAATGCGGGAAATCAACATTCCATTCATGCGGAGGCGTGTAAGGACATTTCGTCATATAACACAGGTCACACAAGTAACACTGATCAACAACTTTGATAAAGTCTTTCTTATCAACACCATCGACTTCAAAGGTGTCTGATTCATCAACCAAATCAAACAAAGTCGGAAATGCTTCACATAAACTCACACAACGACGACAACCGTGACAAATATCATAAACGCGCTCAAGTTCTTTATTGAGCGAATCTTCGTTGTAAAAGTCAGGGTTTTTCCAATCTAAGGGGTGTCGTGTGGGTGCTTCGAGGTTGCCTTCGCGTGCTGCCATGGGTTCTACCTATTAGTGAAATCTTTGTACCAGTGCATACAAAAATAACTTAAGAATGAGTCCCTCTCCACAAATGGAGAGAGGGCTTAAACAAGGGTTGTTTAAGATTTAAGCGTCTAGATTATCGAGCGCTTTCTGGAAACGATTTGCGTGTGAACGCTCTGCTTTACCGAGAGTTTCAAACCAATCAGCAATTTCGTCAAAACCTTCTTCACGTGCTGCCTTAGTCATGCCAGGGTACATATCAGTGTACTCGTGCGTCTCACCTGCGATTGCAGATTTAAGGTTGTCGCCTGTAGCGCCAATCGGTAAACCTGTTGCAGGGTCTCCTGTTTCTTCTAAGTACTCAAGGTGCCCATGTGCATGGCCGGTTTCACCTTCAGCTGTTGAACGAAAAACGGATGCCACATCGTTGTATCCTTCCACGTCTGCTTTTGCTGCAAAGTAAAGGTAACGACGGTTAGCTTGTGATTCACCAGCGAATGCGTCTTTTAAGTTTTGCTCTGTTTTAGATCCTGCGAGAGACATTTTTTTCTCCTTTGATTAAATTTCCGAAAAGTAGATTACTGCTTCGGTGACTTAATATAGAAAGAGTCTTGGTTTTCGTCTAATTGATTAACTAGAACGTTTCGATGCAAAAAAGCGAACGCCTTATGCAGGGGTCTTAAGTGTAACCCTCAATGTTGGATATTTTAATTTAATATTTAGCAACGCTAGCATTTTGCTATTTTTTATACGTCGTGACTCTTTTAAATACGAAACCATTCCAGCACTTAATGTTTGCTCTGCTTTTTGCAGGCTAATTTGTGGCGGATGAGGCAAGCCCACAAAATCAGCCACTTGATTAAAATAGTCTGTCATGGTGCTTGGGTTACCATCGGTGATATTAATGGTTTCATTTTTATGTGAGGAATTCATCGCCAACAAACAAGCCTGCGCTAAATCATCCGCATGTATACGGTTTGTAAAGCCTGCCTCTGTTGGATTAACAACGGGTAAACCTTTTTGTAAACGTGCCAATGGCAAACGATCCTGAGCATAAATACCTGGTACACGCAAAATCATATATTCCTTGTCGTATTTTTTCGCCCATTTTTTTAACGCCTCTTCAGCAGAAAGCCTGCGATAAGCGCGATCCGCTACGGGGTTTGTAGGCGTTGTTTCATCTATCCACTCACCTTGGCTATCACCATAAACGCCCGTGGTGCTGATTAAAACAATACGCGATGGTGCGTTACTTACGTTCGCTAAGAAACGTGCTAAACGCGTATCAACCTTTCCTTCTGAGGGTGGCGGTACAAAATAAAACAGTTGTGCGCCTTCTAAATCTACTTTATTGGTATTGCTCGAAAAAAAACCTACGCTTTCATCAGCGTTAATTTTAATTGTTTTTAATCCCAACTTGTCGCACGTCGTGAAGGACTCATTACTTTTAACTAACGCATTAATAATTGGAGGCTTTGATTGTGCTGAATATAAGCTTGCTAAACGACGGCCAATATCTCCACAACCTATTATCCAAATATTTTTCTGGTTTTTTTTCATTGCCGTTTTCATTGTGCCAAGGGTATCACTGTCGGTATACTTCTGCCCTATTTATCTAAATTGTATTTACCATGTTTAAAAATATCTGTTGGGGCAACTGGCTTTTTACGTTAATGATTACTGGGCTTTTTCTATTAAGCCTTTCATCATTGTTATCTGGCTGTGGCAATAAAGGCGTATTAACTCTGCCCGAAAAAGCCAACACAACAGCCACTAACAAGAGCAAATAATATGGATTACTTCAACTATAAAGAAGGCAAGCTTTTTGCCGAAGAACTATCACTTGAATCAATTGCTAATGATCACGGCACGCCCTGCTACGTTTACTCTCGTGCAACTTTAGAGCGTCACTGGCATGCCTTCAATAATGCGTTTGGTAATCATAAACACTTAATTTGTTATTCCGTTAAAGCTAATTCTAATATTGCCATTCTTAATTTATTAGCCCGTTTAGGCTCAGGCTTTGACATTGTCTCGGTGGGTGAATTAGAGCGTGTATTAAAAGCGGGCGGTGATCCTAAGAAGGTGGTTTTCTCTGGCGTGGGCAAGCGCGTTGACGAGATGCAGCGTGCCCTTAACGTTGGTATTCGCTGTTTTAATATTGAATCTGTGGGTGAGTTAGAACGCTTAAATGAAGTAGCCGCTTCGCTGGATAAAACGGCGAATATTTCTATCCGCGTAAACCCTGATGTAGATGCACAAACTCACCCCTATATTTCAACAGGGCTTAAAGATAATAAATTTGGTATTGATATTAATATCGTTGAAAGCGTCTATCAACAAGCGGCACAAATGAGCCATATTAATGTCACGGGGATTGATTGTCATATCGGCTCGCAACTCACTGAAACCGCGCCTTTTATGGATGCGTTAGCGCGTTTATTAACCTTAGCCGACACACTTAAACAACAAGGCATCATGATCCATCACCTTGATTTAGGCGGGGGTTTAGGCGTACGCTATAAAGATGAAACCCCTGCACTTCCATCTGAATATATCAACGAGCTATTAAGTAATGATGCGCTTAAAGATTACGAAATTCTCATCGAGCCTGGGCGAGCGATTACTGCAAATGCTGCGGTACTGCTGAGCAAAGTTGAATACATCAAGCAAGGCGATAGTAAAAACTTTGCCATTATTGATGCGGCGATGAATGATTTAATTCGCCCTGCTCTTTATCAAGCATGGCAGGAGATTGTTCCACTGAATGAAACCTCGGAGAGTGAAGCCCAACTGTTTGATGTGGTTGGCCCCATCTGTGAAACGGGTGATTTTTTAGGTAAAGATCGCTTATTAAAACTACAGCAGGGCGATTTGATCGCAATTCGCTCTACAGGAGCTTACGGCTTTACGATGGCATCAAACTATAATACACGACCTCGTACTGCTGAAATTTTAGTCGATGGCGATAGCCTTCATATCATTCGAAAAAGAGAAACTATTGAGCAGTTGTTTGAAAATGAACGGCTCATTGGTGATAGTTAGGGATCAAACAAACACCTTCGTTCACCCCTTTCATTGATCTAAGTTAGATTTTCAATAAAAAAACGATCCTACCCCTAATGCCCCTTATAATTTAGTGGAGAATATTAGAATAATTTAATATAATCTCGCAGCTAAAATTACAGTTTATCTATTGGAGATAATAATTATGTCGAACCAAGCACCTAAAGTTGACCCCGTATCGTGGCTTGTTTTTATCGCAAGTGCGGTATCTATTTTATTAGCCGTCTACTTCCTGATCTCAAGTTTAATCAATACGGTTAACAGTAACTCAACTAAAGGTGAGTTAGACAACACCATGAAGGTTGCTGCGGCATCAGATAATCTAAAGCCCATTGGCCAGTCATTAACTGCCGATGCTAAGCCAGCTGCGCCTGTAGCTGCCCGCTCAGGTAAAGAGGTATATGATGCTGTTTGTACAGCCTGTCACACAGCAGGTGTTGCAGGCGCACCAAAGATTGATGACAAAGCAGCTTGGGAGCCAAGAGTCGCTACGGGTATTGATGCATTAATGAATACTGCTATTAACGGTAAGGGCGCGATGCCTGCTCGTGGTGGTAACCCATCAGTAACTGATGCTGAATTAAAAGCAACGATTGCTTATATGACGAAGCAAGCAGGTTTTGATTTAGGCATCACTGATGAGCCCGCTGCTGCACCTGCTAAAAAAGAAGCAGCACCTGAAGTAAAAACTGAGGAAGAAGATACTTCGACAGAAGCTCCTGCAGAAGAAAAAGCAAAGAGTGACGCTGAGGTAGAAAAGCATACACCAGCCACAAAAGAAATACCTGTAACAACCGAAGCTCCATCAACTGAGCCAGAAAAAGTTGTTGAAGCCCCTGCTATGCCCAAAGAAGTTGTTGCGCCTAGCGCACCAGAAGCACCTAAAGCTCCGGAGGTCGTAGCTCCTGTTCCGGCAGCAGCTACCGCAGTAGTCGAACAAGTAACAGCAGCCATACCTTCTGCTGCTGTGCTTGAAAAAGGCAAAGCGGTATACAGTAAAACTTGTTTTGCCTGTCACGCCATAGGCGTAGCAGGCTCCCCTAAGCTTGATGATAAAGCAGCATGGGCTCCACGGATTGCGACTGGCATGGAAGCTTTATATCAATCATCTATAAACGGTAAAGGTGCTATGCCTGCTAAAGGCGGCAATGTATCTCTAGCGGATGACGATGTAAAAGCCGCTGTTGATTACATGGTTAGTGAAACAAAATAAGGTACGTTAAAAAATTATTTAAGGCACCTTCGGGTGCCTTTTTTAATCCTAAAAGTTTAGCGTTTTACTCGTCATCAATTGCAAATAATAGCTCTAACTATTCAACTTCTATAGCTCCATATTTATCTGCTCACTCTGTGCTTCACTAAGAACAAGAATTAGCATAGAATAACAGCAAAATATAAAATAATAAGAAGTCCAAAAAAGCTCAACTTAAAAGGGAAGTAACTTGAAAAAGGGGTTTATCAACACGGCATTTGGCTTAATGTTCACTTTGTTCTCATCGGTCGGGTTTGCACAATCTGATAGCTACTTTTCTACTGGCGAAGACCTAGACTTTTTGATCGAAAGTGACAATACCTTTGCTATCCGAGAAATGGAGTATGAACTACGCCAATTTAAGGCATATCGTAAAATAGAAGACTTCGTTTTTATGTTGACAGATGAGTTTGATCCGGACGAAAAGAACTAATCCTAACCTCCAAATATGTACTATTAGAGACCTTTGCTAACAAGCTTAGCCAGTGCTTGCCTCAATACCTTCAAGACGTCCTTTTTCCCGCTTAAACCAGACCTATCTTTAACAACATGCCACTCATGTTTTTGAAGAACCTTAAGCATCAAAACTTTGTTTTCAATGGTTGTTAACTTTAACTGCCCTAGTGGTAAGTGCTTAACTGTAAAAGCTAAAATAGCATGTAAGGTATTTTCATAGCCACGTTGATGATCTGAAAAAGCCTTTAATTCCTGTTGTTCTTGCTCACTTAATTCAGAAAACTCAGCTACCTTGAGTTCTGAAAGTAACAACAAAGCCAGCTCACTCTCTAAACTTTTAAACGGCTCTGCCAATAGCTGATAATAGTTTTTTGAAAATCGTAGCTGACTTACTTCTACTAGCTCTTTACCTTTTTTACTTAACCCGTAAAGCATAATTAATGAATGCATTCCGCTACTCGCATCACGCTTCATACCCAGATAAACCGACTTAAAACCCTGCTTATTCCAAAAATTAATCAACTCTGTAGTGGTGCCGTAGCTAGTACTCACATAATCTACCCTAGAGTTGTCACACATTATTTTTAACAAATGACTACCAAAGCCCTTATTTTGTAACTGCGGATGAACCGCAACCCGACTTATGCGCTCACCGTTTAAACACGGCGCAAATTCAACCCCCGCATTTGCGGCTAATGCTTGTGCTACTAAGTGTCCTTTGAGGCGACGTTCACCTCTAAATATTTCGCTTGCAAGTTTAGCCTCAATAGCTCCTTCTTTAATCACCAACGCAACTGCTATAACGTGTTTCTGCGCGGTGAATAGTACCTGAATACTAAGCTTATCATCATCAAGTATTAACTTTAAATCAGAGGGTTTAGTTTGATAGTGCGCATTCACTAATAATCCAAAAACACTTTTTAAAAGTGTCTCATCATTTAGTAATGTTTGTTTATCAAGTAACTCAACCTGACAATCCTCCAGCTTAATTTGCTTAATTTTCTCTGCTTTAATCGGTTCAGCATTCAATAAGAGTGATTTAAAAACAAAGTTTTCTAACGGGTCGTTTGCTGGATAACGGATGGGCGTTTGCAGTTGGCAATGTTTCCATTGCGGTGCTAGTAAGTCTAAGATTTTAAAAAACTTAAGCGTAAAACCCCTGCCAGACCCTTCATAGCCGTGCAGTGTTGTCGCAAACACAACACGTGAATAGTATCGAACAAATTTTTCCAATAATGGAAGCGGGATTGCCCCTGCCTCATCAATTAATAATAATTCTGCCTTTGGTTTTTGCTGTTGCAGTTCATCCGGTGAAAGAAAAGTTAAACTTGCTTGCGGGTAGGTTTTTTTTGCATGCTGATAAACTACTTCTGCCATCTTTTTACTGGGTGAGGTTATTACAATGTTGCTTACGCCGCCTTTTAATAACTCTGCACTTGCAAGCCCCAAAGCGGCAGATTTACCTCGCCCTCTATCCGCAGTAATCACCAACGGCCTACGGCGATGCCCTTCGACGACATTTATAATTGCTTCTACTGCTTGTTGCTGATCTTTACTGGCATATCTAGTTTTGATTGCAGCCGCTGGGGGGGAGGCTCTTAATGGATCGGCATTGTTGCTTAAATCCACATACCTAATGTTCTTACTGCCTTCTAAAAGCCTTTCAAATCGCTGTAAAAAAAGGCTTTCTGTTTCCCATAAAGGTGGTTTTAGAATAATTAAATAGCCTCCTGCTCGAATCGTTCCTGAAATTATGCCAAGTGCATTTGGGTCAAATGAATCAATAGCATTAAAAATTACCGCATCAAACTCCATTCCCAGATAGGTACTAGCCTTGCTAAGATCTTGAAGATCTAAACAGTGAAGGTTTTTGCTAAGTTGACTCGCATACACTTGGCACTTTGCTTGCTCACCCGAAACAACGAGTATTTGACGGTAGCCTTCCTCTTCTATCATTTTTTCTGTGACAAGTGCCAACGATAGTGTGATGTAATCGGATAGCGACGGTCTTTACCAAAAGCACGTTTTGTTATGCGAACCCCGGGGGCTGATTGACGGCGCTTGTATTCATTTAACAATACCAGGTTTGCCACACGCTCTACCGTTTCATGCTCATAGCCTTGTGCGACAATTTGATCAACGCTTTGAAACTCTTCGATAAATAAGCGTAACACGGTATCTAAAATATCATAAGGAGGCAATGAATCCTCATCAACTTGATCAGGTGCTAACTCGGCAGAAGGTGGGCGGGTGATGACACGCTCAGGAATTATTTCACCATCGCCTAAACTGTTGCGATAACGGGATAAGTCATAAACCATAGTTTTAAAAACATCTTTGAGCGGTGCATAACCACCTGCCATATCACCATACAAGGTCGCATAACCGACTGCCATTTCACTTTTATTGCCGGTTGCTAATAACATTTTACCTAGCTTATTTGACATTGCCATGAGCAAAACACCGCGAGAGCGTGCCTGAATATTTTCTTCAGTAACATCATTTTCTAAGCCTTCAAATTCATTCGAAAGAGCATCTACAAAACTATTAAAAATTGGCTCAATAGGTATTTCTCTGTATTTTACGCCTTGAGTTCTCGCCTGTTTTGAAGCATCGTGTTTACTGATGTTGGCGGTATAACGAAATGGCATCATAATCGCTTCAACATTTTCAGCACCGAGTGCATCAACCGCGATTGCCATCGTTAAGGCAGAATCTATCCCACCTGATAAACCCAACATCACACCAGGGAAACCATTTTTATGCACATAATCTTTTACGCCGAGCACCAACGCGTTATAAATTCTTTGCTGCTTTGTAGGTTCCCTTGGCTGGAGTGACTTGATAGATTTATCAAATGGGATTTCAAGATTATAAACACCCGCTTCAAAACTAGGTGCTTGAAAAATCAGCTGACCTGCTTTATCAAACACTAACGATTCGCCATCAAAAACCAATTCATCTTGAGCGCCGACAAGATTCGCATAAGCGACTGGACAGTTACTAGCCAGTGACCGTTTTTTAAGTAACTCTAAACGCTCTTCTGATTTATCCGCCCGAAAAGGCGATGCATTTAAAACAAACAATGCTTCAGCACCTTCTTTTACGGCATCCTTTGCTGGGGTTTCACGCCAAATATCTTCACAAATTAACAACCCAACTTTATGCCCATTAATGTCAATTACGCAACTTTCTTTTCCACGCTTAAAATAGCGTTTCTCATCAAATACGCGGTAGTTCGGCAAATGTTGCTTGGCATAAATTTCTTGTCTTTTTCCATCCCTTAATACACAAGCACAATTAAACAGTTGTTTATTTTTTATTAAGGGCGCGCCGATAATTGCTGTTATTCCTTGGGTAGCTGTTGCGATGCTATCTAATGCATTATCAACTTGCTCTAAGAAAGCAGGGCGGAATAATAAATCCTCAGGTGGATAGCCTGTTAATACTAGTTCAGGGAACAATATGGCATCCGCTTTATCCACCTTTGCTTGTTCAATTACATCAATAATAATTTGCGTGTTTTGTTTAAAACTACCGACAGTAGGATTTACTTGTGCAATTGCGAGTATTAATGACATGTGAAAAACCAAATAAAATGCTTACTCTCATTTTACACTTTATTGCTACGGAAGTCGCAGGCATAAAAAAGCCACTCTTATTAATGTAACAAGAGCGGCTTGAGTGAAATATATTAATTACTTCTTTTGCAAAGCATCACGAATTTCAGTTAATAAATCTTCTTGCGATGGGCCTGCTTCTTCTTCCTCTTTATCATTACGAGTAGCAATTTTTACGATAATAAATACTACTGCCATGATAATTAAAAAGTCGATAAAGCTTTGAACAAAAGCACCCCATTTTAGCATGATGGGCTCTAAGCCTTTTTCACCACCCCCGACATCTGCCAGCTTATAACCAAGATCAGCAAAGTTAACCCCACCTAAAGCTACACCAATTGGTGGCATAATAACGTCACTTACTAATGAAGATATTAGTTTTCCTGAAGCAACACCAATAATAATACCGGTTGCCATATCAATTAAGCTTCCGCCCAATGCAAATTCTTTAAAGTCTGAGATCATTCCCATTTTTATTCCTCCTTGATTAAAAAATACCATATAATTATATGGATAGATGCAGTTTAACTTATTTTGTTTAAGTTATCTAGCTAAGTGTCAGATAATACCTATATGCATTACTTTAATTCAGTTCCTAAATATTAAGGAAACACTGATGAAGTCATTTTAATTTAGTATGCTAAAAATAATTGGACTTGATCATTGTTTCCTTATGATAATAATTTAATTAAACCTCGTTTATAGCTATGTATTAATTTAATATTTTTTAGTTCATTTTAAATACACAGCATATTAGTCACTAAGCCATTGCCTCAATTGACGTACGGTTGTATCTTATATCTATGACAAATAAGAAAAAAACCCAACCTTATCCTGAAACGATTGCGGCTATCGACTTAGGCTCTAACAGTTTCCATTTGATCGTTGCTCGTGTCGATCAACTAGGCAATATCACTATGATTGATCAACTCAAGGAGATGGTACGTTTACGTGGAGGGCTTGATGCCAATAACGATATGGATGAAGTCGTTGCACAAAGGGCGTTAGATTGTTTAGAGCGTTTTGGCGACCGCATACGTCATTTACCCAAAGAGGCAGTAAGGGCAGCAGGTACCAATACTTTACGATCTATGAATAATGCCAATTCTTTTTTAAGTAAAGCGAATGGTGCTTTAGGGCATCGGATTGGAATAATCCCTGGCCATGAAGAAGCACGGTTAGTTTATTTGGGAGTATCTCACACAATTTCTGATGATAGTGGCAAGCAACTGGTCATTGATATCGGTGGGGGTAGTACCGAATTTATTATTGGTAAACAGTTTGAATCGTTAAAAGTAGAAAGTTTAAACATCGGTTCTGTGAGTATTACTAAACGATTTTTCCCTGATGGTGATTTAGGTGAAGATAAATGGCAATCAGCTAATACTGCTTTACGCCTAGAGATTATGCCGATTCAACAGGCTTTTTCTGCTAATAATTGGAAAACAGCTATCGGTTCATCTGGCACAATTAAAGCTGCCCGCGCAATTATAATCGAAGCGGGTTTAAGTCAATTTGGGATTTCATTAAATGCGCTTTATCAAATACGTGACAAGCTTATTGCTATGAGTAATATTGATAATATTCATTTAAACGGACTTAAAGAAGACCGAGCACCAGTATTTGCAGGTGGTTTAGCAGTATTAATTGCTGCTTTTGAAGCCCTTAAAATAGAACATATGACAATCTCAGAGGGCGCGCTTCGTGAAGGTTTATTATACGATATGCTTGGGCGAATTCAGCATGAAGATGTCAGTGATAGGACGGTGCAAGACTTTATGCAGCGCTTTAGTATTGACGCTTCACAGGCCCAACGTATAAAAGACACCGCGCTGCATTGCTTTAAACAAGTCCGCAAAACTTGGGGAATTCCTAAAAAAAGAAAAAATACCTTAGGTTGGGCCTGTGATTTACACGAGCTTGGTTTGAGCATAACGCACGATAAGCATCATCTTCAAGGTGCACACATTTTACAATATGCCGATATGCCTGGTTTTTCTCGTAGACGGCAACATTGGCTTGCTGTTTTAGTAAAAGGACACCGCAAGAAGATTGATCCTGAGCTGCTCCATAAATTGCCCGAGGATGAGCGCGACATAATACGCTATTTAATGATAATCTTGCGTTTATCTGTTTTATTACACCGCTCACGCCTTGATGAAACGATTTTACCTGATATCGAATGCAGTAGTGATAGCCTCCATCTTAGAAGCCTAAATAGTCAGGAAAAAGCGCTAATAGAAGCTGACTTATTACAAGAAAAAACGTGGTTAGCTAAAAGTGGTTTTAAGTTATTTTTCTCATAGACAATTCATAGGAGTACAACGATGATATCGACAAATATAAAATCGACCTTTTTACTTTTAATCCTCAGTTTGACAGCAACCTTTGCATTCGCCACGGATAAGGATAAAGAAAAGCGCTGGGAAGACCAGATTAGTGACTCCTTAGTAGATGGTGAAGCGATCAACCTCAGTGATGGGAAAAATACTTTCTTAGCCATTGATACACGTGCTGAAGCACAAGAAAACCCAAATACTGTTGGCGTTATTATTCTACATGGGATAGGTATACATCCTGATTGGGAAACAGTCATTCAGCCCTTGCGTGTTCAACTCGCAGAACAAGGCTGGAATACGCTATCACTACAAATGCCTGTTTTAAACAATGAGGCTAAAGCACGTGATTACCAACCCTTGATGAAAGAAGTCCCAGCTCGCATTGATGCAGGAATCCGCCAGATGGCAAAAGAAGGTACCAAAAAAATTATCATTGTTGCACACAGCATGGGTGCGCAAATGGCTAATTATTATTTAGCGCATAAAAAAGTTTATAAAGAAGCCCAAACTAATACTCCTATCGTTGCCTATATTGGTATTGGTATGGGTGCGGGTAACACCAAGTTTTTGAAAAAAATTAAACTACCCATACTCGATTTGTATGGATCAGAAGACCTAGATGCGGTAAAAGATTCTGCTTCCATGCGTGCTACTGCTGCTTCACATAATAAAAACTATAAACAAAAAATGGTTAAAGGTGCCAACCATTTCTTTGAGGGTAAAGACGAAAAGCTTGTTGAGGTTGTAAAAGATGCATTACTTTCATTTGTAAAATAATATTGTTTGATCATTTTCCAATACAAAAGTTACTAAATATTTCACCCAATAAATCATCTGAGGTATAACGGCCTGTAATGATACCTAGCTCATCTTGCGCTAGGCGCAACTCTTCTGCCATTAGCTCACCTGCATTGTATTCTACCAGTTGTAATTCAGCATTTTTTACAAATTCGCTCGTTCTTTGTAATGCATCTAAGTGACGTCTACGCGCTATAAAGCTGTCTTCGCTATTTTCTTTAAAGCCCATGCGCTCTTTCAATGTTGCTTTCAAAGCATCTATACCTTTACCGTATTTAGCTGAAATATAAATTTCACCGGCTACAACTCCAGCTGCTTTTTTACTCAAATCAATTTTATTATGAACAATAATTAACGATAAATTATCTGGTAATTTTTGAAGTATTTTATCTGTTTCATCATCTTTATCTGATGATTGGGCATCGTCTTTCAACAAAAGTGCAAGATCCGCTTTTTCAATCGCCTGCCATGCTCGCTCAATGCCTATTTTTTCAACAGGATCATTACTTTCTCTTAACCCTGCTGTATCCACTAAATGAAGTGGCATTCCATCAAGGTTTATGGACTCATGCAAAACATCCCGCGTTGTACCTGCAATATCTGTCACTATGGCTGTTTCATTACCCGCTAATGCATTAAGCAGGCTTGATTTTCCTGCATTAGGTTTACCAATAATAACAAGGTGTAATCCATTTCTTAATAAACTGCCTTGTTTGGCTTTTTGGGTGATTTCTTTGAGTTGTTTTTTTATTTCATTAAGCCGGTTTAACACTTTTTTATCGGCTAAAAAATCAATTTCTTCTTCGGGGAAGTCTAATGCTGCCTCCACGTAAACGCGCATTTCTATCATTTTTTTCAACAATGAATTTATCGCTTTTGAAAAATCACCTTGTAATGATCGCAGAGCTGAGCGTGCCGCTTGCTCAGAGCCTGAATCAATTAAGTCCGCAATAGCTTCGGCTTGAGTTAAATCAAGCTTGTCATTTAGAAAGGCTCGTTCTGAAAATTCACCTGGTTTGGCTAGCCTAGCACCAAGTTCAACACAACGCTTAAGCAACAGTTCCATAACAATATGCCCGCCATGACCCTGAAGCTCTAAAACATCTTCACCGGTAAATGACTTAGGGTTAGGAAAATATATCGCAACGCCATCATCTAATGTTATACCGTTTTGATCTTTAAATAAGCGGTGTGATGCTTTAAAGGGCGTAGGGAGCATACCTAAAATATTTTTTGCTATATCTGGCACTAGTGTTCCAGATACTCGAATAATACCAACACCACCACGCCCTAATGGTGTGGCAACGGCAACAATGGTATCAATATTATTCGTATTTTCAGACATTAAAACACCGACTCATAAACGTTTATAAAAGACCTTTGCATGAATCATGTAATAAAGATTTTAGCTAATCTTTCTTCACCATTGACTCGTACAAAGATCTCATAAAGTAAAGAAAGATTTTCACTCTACCATTTAACTGAATAAGGTAGAGGCATAGTAACTACCAAGCTAATATTTACGTTACTTTTGTATCGCCGATTATTTTTTTGTTGATGAACCATTGTTGTGCAATTTGTAAAATATTATTAACCACCCAGTAAAGGACTAATCCAGCGGGGAAGAATAAGAACATCACAGTAAAAACCAGCGGTAAATACATAAATATCTTTTGCTGCATTGGGTCCTGAACCATAGGTGGGTTCAGCTTTTGCGTAACAAACATGCTTATTCCGTATATAACAGGAAGCACAAAGAATTGATCCATTACCGCTAAATCTTTATACCAAAGAATCCATGGTGCTTGGCGTAACTCTACACTTCCCTGTAATACCCAATACAAGCCCATAAACACCGGCATCTGTATCAATATTGGTAAGCAACCTCCGAGTGGATTAATTTTTTCTTTGCGGTAAAAATCCATCGTGGCTTTTTGTTTACCTTGTGGATCATTCTTAAATTTTTCTGAAATTGCTTTTATCTTGGGCTGAAGCTTTTTCATTTTAGCCATCGACTTCATACTCATCGCCGATGGGTATAAAAATAGAATTTTAATAAACAGAGTGAGTAAAATTATTGTCCACCCCCAGTTACTCACAATATTTCTATTGATAAAGCTCATCACTGCAAAAATTGGTTTTGATACAAAGGCAAAAACACCATAATCGACGGTTAAATCTAAGCCTTCTGCAATTTTAGAGAGTTTATGTTGGTCAGTTGGGCCTACATAAAACTGACTATTAAACTGACCCGTGCTACCACTATTAATCGTTTGAAGAGGGGACTTAAGACCAATGATGTAATTTTTCTTGGTAGCATCAAATATTGAATAGTAATTGTTTTCTACATCTTTAGGCGGAACCCAAGCACTAATAAAATAGTGTTGAAGCATCGCTAACCAGCCACCTTTAACTATATCTTTTAATGTTTCATCTTCTATATCACCAAAGCTAACTTTTATGTATTTTTCGTGATAATAAGCAGCCCCAACATAAGCGATATCACCACTTAAAAATCCACCTGCTTTTCGACCACTTCCACCATGTGTTAATTGTGAATACTCGCTACCTACCCATGGTGCTGTAGATTGATTATTGATTACTTGTTTTTGATCCACTAAAAATTTACCACGTTTAAAAATAAACGTTTTTGTTACGGTTAAACCTTTTCCATTATCCCATACCAAGGGTACTTCTAAACTATCTTGCCCCTCTAGGAGTAGATATTCAGAATTTTGTGTTTTAAAGTTAGCATAATGATTGGGTGCTAAATCACTTCTATTTGATTCTTGTGCTAACAAACCTGATTGTGCTGAATAACCTTTCTCGCTGTCTATTATTCGCTCTGCTTTATCTTTCTCTTCTAAGCTAACAGGGTAGGTGGGTAAATCAGCCTGAATAATCGAACCACCTTTGGTACTAATTATAATATCGAGCACATCGGTCTTCACGTGTATTTTTTGTGCTTGATCGGTTTGTGTGTTTATTATATTCGAAACGGTCGGGTTACTCGATGAATTAACAGATGCGGGTGTATCTGTTGGTATCGTATTATTATTTACATTTTTTTGGTTAGTCGTTCCATTTATTTGAGTTGTCGGGTTAACTGGCTTAGGTGCGTGTTCTTGCTGCCACGTTGACCAGATTAAAAAACCTAAAAAGAACAAAGTGAGATAAAGAAAGGGGCGTTGCTGATCCATTGCTAATGCACTCGTTTAAATGATATGAGTAAAATTGATTTAGTCTGAACGACTAGCGAATTTTTTTCGCATAAAATGCCACTGCTTTTCAATCTGTTGATGCATTTCATGTTTGCTTAATTTAATCGCGCTAGGTTTACACATGGCGATTATATCTACACTGGGTAGTTTGTGTTGATTTATTCTAAAATTTTCACGAAAAAGACGTTTAATTCTATTTCTATCAACCGCACGCTTAGCGCATTTTTTAGATATTGCTAAACCTAAACGCGGGTGCTTTAAATTGTTAGACCTTACTAATACCGTAAATGAATAATTACCAAACCGTTCGGCTTTAGCGAAGACAAACGAATAATTATCTGCTGTAAGTAATTTTAAATCTCGGGATAAATAATATTTTTGTTTATCAAAGCCAGTGGGCTCTTTATCCAGATCATCCATAATATATATTAGGTTTTAGTTGTTACCAACAACCATCACGTTATATTGATTTATGGACAAAGACTTGCACGGCCTTTTGCGCGACGTGATTTTAATACTTTACGACCACCTACAGTACTCATGCGAGCACGAAATCCGTGGGTACGTTTGCGTTTTATTACACTGGGTTGAAATGTTCTTTTCATGACGAAACCTGTTCGAGATTTAATTAAAGCCGTATATTACTTTAGTTTTATCAATATTACATCAAGAAACTAAAAACGGGCGCAAAAAATACGTCAACACTCTACCAAAGTCAACCAATTTTATATCACTTTCATTAAACCCTAATACCCATTATAAAAAAGTCCGTGAGCACATAACTTTAGGAAGATCTAATTAAGTCAAAAGCTTGTGCCATTGTCGTTTTCCTATATCAAGAATAGGTTT
This sequence comes from Thiotrichaceae bacterium, assembly GCA_026989335.1. Lineage (GTDB taxonomy): Bacteria > Pseudomonadota > Gammaproteobacteria > Thiotrichales > Thiotrichaceae > Cocleimonas. Next base: position 746 of record JALSJN010000043.1, on the reverse strand, counting down.
TAAGGTTAAATACTCTATTTTCTATATTATTTGTTTCGAGTAGAACCTTTATAAAACAGAATTTATCAAATAATGCTTGTGGATAACTCCTAATTTAGAGTAATATTCGTCCCCCTTTGCAATGCGTTTTTTTATTTATTTATAATAAATTATTGCTAAGAAAACACTTGTTTTTTATAGTTATCAATTACTTATAAAATCTACCCTCAAAGGTTATATAATCAGTTGATAGTCATTTAGATACTGGTACACCTTAATCTTCCTTGCTTATCTTTATTTTTAAAAATAAAAGTAACCACTCGATTTAAGTGCGTAAAATTCATCGTTGTAGAATGGAGTCTACCACTATGCTTTGGCAACAATGCCTAAATTCTTTAGAATCAGAACTCAGTGATCAAGAAATTAACACTTGGTTAAGAACACTTCATGGTACCCAACATGGTGATGTGCTGGTTCTTTTGGCGCCTAATACTTTTGTTCATAAATACGTGACTGACACGCATTTACCACGAATCATTGAGCTCGCTAAACACTTAAATTCTGATGCAACTCAAGTGATTCTTCAAATAGGTTCAAATGAACCACAATTGATGAATGATTCGCCTGCTAATTCCAACACCATCAAGAAACCACCATCTAACTATCAACAATCTACCCCCCAAAGAGTTACTAGCCCTGTTTTTAACAATCCAAATAATAATAGTCACAACGTAAATAACAACGCCACCAACTTTACGAATAATTTA
>JALSJN010000042.1 GCA_026989335.1 Thiotrichaceae bacterium | reverse complement strand
ACCATCATTGTAAAGTGCTAAGGTTTCATTGATGGTGTCGGAGAAGTTATTATTGAGCAATTCTGGCAAGGGGTATTCACGAATCACATCCATAAACTGAGCGCCGTATCGCTCTAGCTTCATATCCCCGACACCATTGATATATTTGAAGGTTTCGTTCGTGTGCGGGCGTTTTTTTGCCATTTCTATCAGTGAGGCATCACTGAAGATGACAAACGAAGGTACGCCTTGTTCATTGGCTAGTTCTGTTCTGCATTCGCGTAAGGCGTCGAAAAGTTCTTCGTCTATTGCGCGTAGTTTGGCTTTGAGTTTTCCGCCTCTACCACCACCTGTTGAGGTTGATTTTTCGGGCTTGCGGTATTTACGTGCGATTAAGGTTTCTTCTCCACGTAATAATGGGCGGGATTTTTCGGTGAGCTCTACACCACCGTATTCTGAATTGGTATTAAGAAAGCCTTGTGATATTAACTGCCGAAACAGGCTGCTCCATTCGTTATTTTTAAGGTTTTCACCAATACCCCATGTGCTGATTTTATCATGACCAAATTGCACGATGCGATCATCGCTTTTACCCAGTAACACTTTGATTAAATACGCTACACCAAAGCGCTGACCCGTTCGGTAAACGGTTGATAATGCTTTTTGTGCGTCTTCGGTGGCATCCCATGTTTCTGGCGGATTGGTGCAATTATCACAGTTGCCACAAGGCTCTTTCATCTCTTCATCAAAGTAGCTTAATATGGCTTGACGACGACAGCTTGCCATCTCGCACAGCCCTAGCATAGCATCGAGTTTTTGATTGCTGAGGCGTTTGTATTCTTCACTGCCGTTGCTATCCATCATCATTTGGCGCAAGAAGATGACATCTTGCAAGCCATAACTCATCCATGCATCAGCTGGGTCGCCATCACGCCCTGCTCTACCGGTTTCTTGATAATAAGCTTCAATGTTTTTAGGCAAGCTTAGATGCGCCACAAAACGTACGTTGGGCTTGTCGATTCCCATACCAAAGGCGATGGTCGCGACGATAATAATGCCCTCTTCGCGCAAGAATCGTTTTTGATTATTTGCACGTACTTCAACGGGTAAACCTGCATGATAAGGTAATGCGGTTAAGCCTTTATCCGTTAACCATTCTGCGGTTGTTTCTACTTTTTTACGTGATAAGCAATACACTATGCCTGCTTTGCCCGCGTGTTTATTGTTTATGAATTTTAATAACTTATCGCGCGCGTTTTGCCCTTCTGCAATCGTGTACGTGATATTGGGGCGATCAAAACTATTGACATAAACCCCCGCATCATCAAGTTTGAGTTGCTGGATTATTTCAGCACGCGTTCTGTTATCAGCCGTGGCAGTAAGCGCAATACGTGGCACATTTGGGAACTGCTCTGGCAATGCCGAAAGACGCTGATATTCTGGACGAAAATCATGACCCCATTGCGAAACACAGTGCGCTTCATCAATCGCAAACAAAGCGATTTGGCATTGTTTTAACAGATTGAGTGTTTGTGGTGCGAGGATTCGTTCGGGTGCAACATAAAGCATCTGAAGCTCACCACGAAGCAAAGCTTCTTCGACTTCTCGCTGTTCAAAACCCGTCATGGTGGAGTTTAAAAATGCCGCTTTAATGCCTAACTGAGTAAGCGCATCGACCTGATCTTGCATAAGCGCAATTAAGGGAGAAACGATAACCCCGACACCATCACGCACCATTGATGGAATTTGGTAACACAGCGATTTACCGCCACCTGTGGGCATTAAAACAAACGCATCACCGCCACCGAGTAATTGCTTGATGATGTCTTTTTGGTTGTGTCGAAAGTCGTTATAACCAAAAGTTTTTTGTAGGGTTTCTTGGGCTTTTAGCATAATTTATGGTTTATAAATATGAATTAGCAAAACAAACGGGGAAATAAGATTATTAACAAGGTATTTAGCAGGTTTTAATAGACCACCCCCTCTCTTTTCTGCTTTTATGTACGCTCTAGGCGTTAAAAAGTGTATCGCTACATCTTCCGAAGGAAGTGTCGATGCTCGTTGAAACAAAAGATACAGCTTTTGTAAAATACAAATCATCGAAAAAGAGGGGGGGTGGTTAATAAGAAACAACATTTTAACCCTTATTTTCCTCCACTAGCACTTTCTGAATAACTTCCTACTGATTCTTGCCATTGATTAATGATATTACAATATAAATCAGCCGTTTTTACGGTGTCATAAACGGCAGAATGAGCCTCATTCGCATCAAACTCAAAGCCCGCTGCTTTTACAGCACGAGCTAAAACCGTTTGCCTATATGCCATTGCCGCCAATGTTACTGTATCGAAGGTACTGAAAGGATGAAATGGGTTACGTTTCTTCTTTATCCTAGCGACCGCCGCATTTAAGAAATTTAAATCAAATGCCGCATTGTGACCGACTAAGATCGCACGCTTACATTTATTAAGTTTCATCTCTTTGCGTACGATGCTAAATAATTCATCCAAACATTTCTTTTCATCTACTGCTATCGCTTGGCGAAAGGGTAAGTCAGGATCAATACCATTAACTTCTAGTGAAGCAGGTTCGAGATTTGCGCCTTCAAACGGGGCGACATGCCAGCCGTAAGTTTTATGTGGGTGAATAAAGCCTTCTTCATCAAAACGTAACGTCACTGCCGCAACTTCTAGTAAGGCATCAGTTTGGTGATTAAAACCACCTGTTTCCATATCAATTACAACGGGCAAAAAGCCACGGAAACGTCCGCCCATTGGGGCGATAACACTGTCTTCTACTTCACTAGAATTATCATCTGATGAAGTGCTTAATAATGGGCTATTTAATTCTTTTGTCATGGTGAGAGAGCTTACAGGATATACCTGAATAATACACAAATTAACGTC